>DATAAP010000645.1:0-7153 GCA_036260035.1 Alphaproteobacteria bacterium
CGACAGGCCGGCATGGGCCGCGAATACGCCCATCACGATGAAGAGCGGGACGACCGATAGGCTATAGGGATAGACCGCCTCGAAAGGCTGCGTGCCGAGCATGAAGCCGACGCTCTTCCACGGCTGCAGCACGGCGAGCCCGACTATGCCGACCACACCCATCGCGATGGCAACCGGGACCCTCGCGAGGATAAGCGCGAGGACGATGGTGAACCCGGCGAGGCCGATCGTATGCGTTGCCATGCTTAGGCCTTGCGCCCTATATCGCCGCCGCCCGTCGCGACAATCAGATGACGCACTGCGACCATGCACGCCGCGATCGCCGCGAGCACGGAGCCGCCGACTAGCCAGACCCAGTAGTAGAACTTGGGAATCTCGATGGTCGACGACGTATCGCCGTACCCTGCCTCCAGCTTCGCCTGAATGCCGCCGTACCACGCGATGCCGATCAGCAGAACCGCGCCGAGCAGCGCCGACACCCCTTTCACGACCGCAAGGACGCGGGGCGGCAGCCCGTCGGTGAGCAGATCCACCGACACGTGCGTATCGGCGAAGAAGCCGTACGGAATCGCGCAGAACGCGGCGGCCATGACCAGCAACTGCACGAGGTCCGTCGTGCCGAGAATGCCGCCGCCCTTGACCGTGCGGATCAGAATGTCCGCAACGGTCAGCAGGCCGGCGGCGAGGATCAGCATCAGGCTCGCGGCCCCGCCCCAGCGGGCGACGCCGGCGATGGCGTCATAGAGACGGCGCATCGGCGCGGTCTGGGGAGGATCCTACTCCTTGCGCTTTTCGTACTGGGCGACGAGACGCTTGGCCTCGGCATAGAGCTCGCGGGCGTTAGGCGCCCCTTCTTTCTCCATGCGCGAAAGCCACGCGTCGATCGCGGGCTGCGCCTGCTTCTCCCAGCGCGCGCGTTCGTCCTTAGACAACTTGTTCGTGACGTTGCCGCGCGCCTTGGCCGCTTCGCGGCCGAGCTCGTCCCACTTGTCCCACCAAGCACCGAAGCGCTCTACCAGCCAATCGCCAGAGGTGTCGTCGATTGCCTTGCGGACGTCCGCCGGCAGGCCCTCGTAGCGCTGCTTGTTCATCACGAAGTAGAAGGACGCGACATAGAGATTGGCGTCCAGATGGTACTTGGTCACCTCCGCAAGCTTCGCGGAGTGCAGCAGTTCCCATGTGGTCGCGACACCTTCGATGACGCCCTTCTGCAGGTTCTCATAGATCTCGGTCGGCGGCATGCCGACGGGCTCGGCGCCGAGCGCCTTGAGGAACTCATTCACCACCGCGCCGGGCGAGCGGATGCGCAGGCCCCTGAGGTCCTCCATGGCTGTGACCGGCTTGCTGCGCGTGTGGATCAGCGCCCCGTTATGCGCGTGCAGGACCAGGACCTTCACGTCCTTGAACTCGTCGGCGAAATACTTGGGATACATCGCCCACAGGGTGCGCGTCGCCGCATCCGCGGAGTTCACCAGGAACGGCATCTCGATGATCGACATCTTCGGGAAGCGGCCGGCCGGGATGGCGCGCAGGCCATTGGCAATGTCGACGACGCCGTTGACGACTTGGTCATATTGCCGAGGCGCGGCACCATAGGCGCTGCCGGCACCGAAGATGTCGACCTTCACGCGGCCGCCGGCTTTGCGGCTGACTTCGTCCGCCCAGGCGCGCATGAAATCCGTGGTCCAGCCATGGGTCGGCGCCACGAAATGGCTCATCTTCAATTCGATGGTCTGGGCGGCCGCACCCTGCGCGGTCGCCAGCACGATACCGGCTAGCAGGGACAGCACGAACGTGCGCTTCAGCATGGGTCCTCCCTCTAGGCGTTTTGTTTGCACCCTAATCGGCGCGGCGGCGGACGTCCATCCCCGCCCGCTGCACATCGGCGGCCGTGCGAGGAATCAGGCGCGCAGCGTGATAAGCGCAACGCCGAGCACGAGCAGCGCGAGGCCGGTGATCTCCAGCGCGCTCAGGCGCTCGCGGAACAGGCGCAGCGAGATCAGGTAGCTGAACAGCACCTCGACGAGGCCGAGGGTGCGCACATGCGCGGCAGGCTCAAGCGTCATCGCGGTAAACCAGCCTGCCGAGGCGAAAGCGCCGCACGCGCCGGCGGCGAGCGACCAGCGCCAGGCGCGGATCACGGCATGGATGGTCCTCATGTTGCGCCAGGCGATCCAGCCGCCAAGCGCCAGGGTCTGCAAGGCCTGTGCCCAGACCAGCGTATAGGCGGCGGCGATGAACGCGTTCTCGGCACCGACGCTGAGGGCGGCCCCTCGATAGCCGACCGCCGAGATGGCAAAGCAGCTCCCCGAGGCGATGCCGAACAGGGCCGCCGGCGTCGTCCAGCCCTTCGCAAAGGCCGCGAGGTTCATCTTGTCGATTTGCGGCGATAGCAACGTGACGCCGATGCTGCCGATGAGGATCGCCAGAGCCGCGGCGAGTGAGAGCGGATCGCCGAGCAGCACGATCGAGAACACGGCGACCTGGATGATCTCCGTCTTCGAATAGGCGACGCCGATCGCGAAATTGCGCTCCTCCATCGCGCGCAGCAGTAGCGCCGTCGCGAAGATCTGGCCCGCCGCGCCGGCGGTCACCCAAATCAGGAATGGGCCGTTCGGCTCCGGCACGTGCGAGCCTGCCAGCGCGACCACGGCGAGCCAGGCGATCGCGAACGGCAGCCCGTAGAGGAACCGCACAAGAGTGGCGCCGAGAGTGCCGAGCTCTTTTGTTAGATGCCGTTGAGCGGCGTTGCGCAGGGTCTGGGTGAACGCCGCGAAAATCGTGATCGGCGCCCACAGCCAGGTCATGAGGTCGGCGGGCAAATTTCCCTGCTCTTTCCGCTAGTCACATTGTTCACGACGATTAACTACGCTACCACGGCAAGGCTTGTTGCCCCTTGAAATCCCAGCATTCGTGGCCATCTCCCCAGACAAAGCAGAGCTTGGGCTTGAAGGTGACAATGCTGGTTGATTCGCTCCGCCGCAACGAACGCGATGACACGGTCCGGTTCTGGGCCGAACGCGACGTCGCCGTGTATTGGCGCTCGCTGATGATCTCGAGCGTCATCGCTTCGCCCCTGGTCCTCATCGCACCCGGCGCTTTCGTCGTGGCGACGCTGCTGGGCATTGCGCTCACGCTGATTAACCATCGCATGTTCCGCCTGGAGATGACGCCAACGCATGTGCGGTTGAAGGGCGCTGCCCTGATGCCTTCGCTCTATCTGCGCTACGCGCAGATCGCCGATGTGCAGGCAGTCGACGTTCAGCCGGCGAAGGACGGCAAGCCGCCGGTCGGCACGCTGGTGCTGAAGCTCGCCGTCGGCCATGCGCTACGGCTTGCTGGCATCATCGATCCTGCTGAAGCGGCGGCCGCCTTCAAGGCCCTCAAGTCGCAGGCCCCGCGCGCCGGAACGCGCGAGGCCTGGGTGCGCACCGCCTAGCTCATCGGCCTAGCGACTCGCGCGTCATCGCATAGATCGCCGTCCAGTCCTGCCGGCCGCGGCCGGCTTTCTTGGCACGTTCGTACACTTCGCGCGCGGTTTCGCCGGTGGCCACCGGGGCACCGAGCGTCCGTGCAAACTCGATCGCAAGCCCCAGGTCCTTGGCGGCAAGATCGACCATGAAGCCGGGCGCCAGATCACCTTTCAGCACTTTCGCCGGATAGGTCGTGCTCATGTGCCCCATGCCTGCCGTGGTGCCGAGCATGACCTTGCGCGCGAGCTCCGGGTCGACGCCGCTGGCCTCGGCCAGTGTGAGCGCCTCGGCCGTGATCGTGTTTGCCACGATCGCCATATAGTTGTTGACGATCTTCACGCGCGCACCGGAACCGACCGGCCCGCAATGAACAATCGTGTCGCCCATTCTTTCGAGAATGGGCCGCGCGCGCGCGAGGGCGGCATCGGAGCCGCCCGCCATGATCAGCAGCTTGCCGTCGACCGCATGCTGCGAAGTGCGCCCAACCGGCGCATCGATCACGTCGATCCCCTGCTCCGCCAACCGCTTGGCAATGCGATCGGTCACCGTCGGCGCGATCGTGCTCATGTCGATGTACAGCGTGCCCTTCGCCATAGCCGAGGCGGCGCCGTCCTTGCCGAAAAGCGCCTCCTCCACGTGCTCGCCATTGGGCAGCATGGTGATCACCGCGTCCGCGCCATTGGCCGCCTCCGCGGGACTCCGCGAGGGCGACGCACCATTCTGCTTCAGCGCCTCCATCGCGGCCGCATTGATGTCGAATACGCGCAGCCCATAGCCCCCCTTCAGCAGGTTGCGCGCCATCGGCGCTCCCATCACGCCGACGCCGATGAAACCGATCGTCTTCAACTCATGTCTCCCATGGAAGTGTGCTGCTGCCCCCGCCCTTCGACAAGCTCGGGACAAGCGCGTTCGGATGGATCATAAGGCTGAGCGCCTCGTCCTGAGTTTGCCCAACGACGAGGCTGTAGTCCCGGCTACGTCTTCACCGCGCCGAGATACAGATCCGTCATGAAATACTGCTCGGCCTTAACTGGATTGCTGATGCCGCCGCTTTCGACGAAGAAGTCAGTGACCTGGTTGAGCCATTTCGTGACCGTGCCGTCGGCGTACATTTTGCGCCACTCGGCCGACGAGAAGACCTTCTGCGCACGGAACTGCTCCTTGAGCTCGTCGAGCGGCACGTTCTTGTAGTACTTGCTCTGGAGCGTCTGCAGCGCCTCCTCCGGCTTGGCGACCATATGGTCGTTCGCTGGAATCCAAGCGCGGATTACCTTGCTCAATGTCTCGCGGTTTGCGGTGACATAGTCGTTGCGCGCGGCCCAGCCTCCGACGATTGCCGCCTCCGGGTAGAACTTGGACGCATCGACCAGCATCTTCGCGCCCGGCACCTTGTCCCTGACCGTGAGATTGAACGGGACCCACAGCGCCACTGCCGGCACCGCACCCGAGATGAAAGACGTGACCGCCTCCGACATGCGCTGGTTGACGATGTCCGTCTCGCTCGGCTTGACCCCGGCGCTCTTGAGCGCGCGGTCGAGGAAGACATGCGCCGTGGTGCCGCGCGTCGTCGATATCTTCTTTCCCTTGAGATCGGCGATCGAGTTGATGCCCTGGTCCGGCCGCACCCAGAGCTGCGCAGTCGCGAACTCCACGTCATTGATGAGGAAGGCCTTGCCCTGGCCGCGCGCGGGGAAGTTGGAAATCACGGCGCCGGTGACGAGCATGTCCAGGCTGCCGCCGATCATCGCCTGAAACAGCTCGAGGCCGGTGGTGAACTGGATGAACTCCATATCCAGCCCCTCCTTGGCAAAAGTGCCCATATGGTCGCCAAGCCACAGCTGGCCGTCGACGGCCAGAGTATGAAGGTAGCCGCATTTCACCTTGGTCCGCCCCTGTGCGAGCGCCGGACCGGGCCATGCGGCGAGGCTCGCCATCGCCGCCCCCGCGCCGAGGCCCTTCAGCATACTGCGTCGCTTCATCTTCATCGCTTCCTCCCTGTTATTGCTATCCGGCCGCAGCCCATCGGCGGCCCTGCTGCTCTTGCGCCGCGTACTCGCGCATAACCAGCTCGCGCACCTCGGACCGCAAGGCGCCGAATTCCGGCGATTCGTGCAGCGACTCCGTGCGCGGATAGGCGAACGGCACCTCGATGATGCGGCGGATGCGCGCCGGCCGCGCCGTCACAACGACGATGCGCGAGGACAGGTAAATGGCCTCTTCGACCGAGTGCGTGATCAACATCACCGTCTTGCCTTCCTGCTGCAGAACGTCGAGCAACAGGTTTTGCATGTTGGAGCGCGTCTGCGCATCGAGCGCGCCGAACGGCTCGTCCATCAGCAGAAACTCCGGCCGCACCGCATACGCGCGCGCGATCGCCAGGCGTTGCCGCATGCCGCCGGACAGCGTCTTGGGATAGGCATGCGCGAAATCCGCAAGCCCCATCAGCTCCATGTAGCGCGTCCGGATTCGCGCGCGCTCCGTCGGGTCGGCACGGTTGGCGCGCAGCTTCAGGCCGAACTCAATGTTCTGCTCGACCGTCAGCCACGGGAACACGCCGTATTCCTGGAAGATCACGCCGCGCTCAGGCCCCGGCCCGGCGATCGGCGCGCCGTCGAGCAGCACTCGGCCCTCACTCGGGATGACGAATCCAGCGACGATGTTCATCATCGTCGTCTTGCCGCAGCCCGAGGGCCCGATCAGCGACACGAATTCGCCGTTGCGTATCGTGAATGACACGTCATCCACGACCTTGAGCCTGCCGCTGGGCGTATCGAAGCGGACGGAGACATTCTCGAAGATGATGCGGTCTGGGGCCGTCATGACGCGATCCGGTCCTGCCAGCTCACCAGACGTCGCGAGACCGCGCGCAGGATCAGGTCCATGGCCAGCGCGATGAAGCCGATGCAGACGATGCCGACATAGATCGTGTCGAGCTGAAAGAACGAGGCGGCATCCTGGATGAGAGCCCCGAGCCCCTGCCGGGCGGCGATCAGCTCGGAGGCGACCAGCGTTGCCCAGGCGACGCCGAGGGCGACACGCAGCGCCGTCAGCATGTGCGGCACTGCAAGCGGCACGATGACGCGCAGGAAAATCTCGTCATCCGCAGCGCCGAGCGTGCGCGCGACGCGCACGTAGATCGGGCTGATCTGTGCGATGCCCTCGTACATCACGATGACGCCGGCGAAAAACGAGGCGTAGAACAGGATCACCGTCTTCGCCAGCTCGCCGATGCCGAAATAGACGATCACCAGCGGAATAAGCGCGATCGGCGGCAGCGCACGGAAGAAGTTGATCAGAGGGTCGATGAAGCGGCGCACCTGGCGGTACCAGCCGAGCATGAAGCCGACCGGGACCGCCAGTGTGATTCCGAACGCGACGCCGAGCACGACGCGCTGTGTCGAAGCCACGATGTCGAGGCCGAGCCGGTCGCCCCAGAGCAGCGCGACGAACCGCTCCGCGACCTGCAGCGGTGTCGGCACGAGCGCCGGACTGACGAGCCCGCTATAAGGTATGGCGCTCCAGATGAGCACGATCGCGACCCACGGCAGCAGCACCATGAACGGCGCGATCCAGCCGGCGCGGCGCGATCCCGCTGCGGCGGTGGCGCGGTCGGCTGTCCGATCCTCGCTCGATGCGGCGCTCTTCACGTTCCTCCCGCCCTTTTCACGCTTATAGAGCCT
>DATAAP010000646.1:0-3833 GCA_036260035.1 Alphaproteobacteria bacterium
GTGGTCGTCAATTCCGAAGGGCTCGGTTCCGACTGGCTGCGGGAGAGGGGGGGCGGGCTCGGCAACCTGCTCCTGCTGCCGTTCCAGCCTTTCGAGCGGCTGCCCGAGGTGCTCGCTACCGGCGATGTGCTGATCTCGGTATTGGAGCCGGATGCCGGCATTTTCTCGGTGCCGTCGAAAGTACTCACCTATCTGTCCGCCGGCCGTCCCGTGCTCGGCGCGATTCCGGCCGAGAACCTCGCGGCTCGCCTCATAGTGCGCAACGAGGCGGGGCTGATCGTGCCGCCGGACGACACGCAAGCCTTTCTTGCCGCAGCAGGCAAACTTGCCGATGACCCGGGATTTCGCGCGCGGCTCGGGAAGAACGCCCTAGACTACGCAACGAAGACCTTTGATATTGACGCGATCACGGCCCGATTCTCGGGCCTGCTGGAGCGTGTCGTCGCGAAGAGCCGCAGCGCGCCCCGCTAGAGTCCGACACATGACAGGCTTCGATCTCGACCGTTTCTACGCCACCGAATTCGACGAGCACGCCGCGGTGCTGCGCGCGACGCGGGAAGCTCTGGCTGCCGAGTTTCGCAAGCTCGTCGCCGCGGCGGTCTCCTCGGTGAAGAGCGGCGGCAAGCTGTTGTTCTTCGGCAATGGCGGTAGCGCGAGCGATGCGCAGCACCTCGCGACCGAGCTGACGGTCCGCTATGTCAAAAATCGCGAGCCCATCCCAGCGATTGCGCTGACGACGGACACATCGGCGCTGACCGCGATCGGCAATGACCTCGGCTTCGATCGCCTGTTCTCACGGCAGGTCGAAGCACTCGGCCGCCGGGGCGACCTCGCCATCGGCATCACCACGTCCGGCAATTCGCCTAATGTCATCGAGGCGCTGAAGTCCGCCAAACGGATGGGGCTGACCACCGCCGCCCTGACCGGCTGCGGCGGTGGTGCGGTGAAAGGCCTCGCCGATCCCTGCCTGATCGTGCCGTCCAATACGACGGCGCGCATCCAGGAGATGCACATCATGCTGGGGCAGATGCTGTGCGGCGCGCTTGAAATCGAGCTGGGCCTGATCTCCGCCTAGATCTTTCCGAATCTGCTACTATGCGGCCATGAGCCAGCACACCGAGTTAGCCGTCGCCGTCGAGCAGTTGAAGAGCGTCCGCATTCTCTGCGTGGGCGATCTGATGCTGGACTGCTTCGTCTACGGCCATGTCGACCGCATCTCGCCGGAGGCACCGATTCCGGTGCTGCGCATCGAGCGCGAGGTGTCCATGCTCGGCGGCGCCGGCAATGTCGTGCGCAACGTCGTCGGCCTTGGCGCCAGGGCGGAGTTCGTCTCTGTGGTGGGCAGCGACCCTCCCGGCCGCGAGGTTACCGCCCTGGTCGGTGAGCTGGACCAAGTCGAGCCGCACCTGCTCGTCGAGCGCCAGCGGCAGACGACCATGAAGCGCCGCTTCGTCGCGGGAAGTCAGCAGCTTCTGCGCGCGGACCTCGAAACCGTGGCACCGATCAGCGACGCGACCGTCGACGATATCCTGAGCGTGGTCGAGGCGGCGATTCCGGATTGCGGCGCTTTGGTGCTGTCCGACTATGCCAAGGGCGTCCTGACGACGCGCTGCATCCAGGCGATGATCGCCGCGGCACGGCGCGCCGGCAAGCCGGTCATCGTCGATCCCAAGGGCGCCGACTTCACGCGCTATCGCGGTGCTACCCTGCTGACCCCGAACCGGCGTGAGATCGCAGAGGCGACGCAGATGCCGGTCGATACGAATGCCAGCGTCGAAGCGGCGGCGCGGCACCTCATCGATGTCTGCGAGGTGGGCGCCGTGCTGTGCACGCGCGGGGCCGAGGGCATGAGCCTGATCGAGGCTTCTGGCGCCGTTCACCATCTGCCGGCGGCGGCGCGCGAGGTGTTCGATGTTTCAGGCGCGGGCGACACGGTCGTGGCCACATTGGCGAGCGGGATCGCCGCCGGCCTCTCGTGGTCCGATGCGGCCGAGCTCGCGAATGTCGCGGCCGGCATCGTCGTTGGCAAGGTCGGCACGGCGGTCGCCTTCGCAGCCGACCTGATCCGGGCCCTGCAGCACGACGGGCCGGGCAGCAGCGGCGACAAGATCGCCACGTTGGAGCAGGCCGTCGATGCCGTCGCGCGCTGGCGCCGCCAGGGCCTGCAGATCGGCTTCACCAATGGCTGCTTTGATCTGCTCCATCCGGGGCACGTCTCGCTGATGGCGCAGGCCAAGGCGTCGTGCGACCGGCTGGTCGTCGGGCTCAACAGCGATGCCTCGGTGCGGCGGCTCAAAGGGCCGGACCGCCCGGTTCAGGCGGAAGCCGCGCGCGCCGCGGTGCTGTCGTCGTTAAGCACTGTCGACCTGGTGGTCGTGTTCGGCGAGGACACCCCGCTCGAGCTGATCAAGGCGCTCCGGCCGGATGTGCTGGTGAAGGGCGCCGACTACCGCATCGATCAGGTCGTGGGCGCCGATCTGGTTCATCGCTGGGGCGGGCGCGTCCTGCTGGCCGAGCTCAGCCCCGGCCACAGCACCACCGCGACGATCCGCAAGCTGGCGCGCTGACCTTCAGATATCCTTGCCCGCGGGAAGCGCCGGCAAATCGGCTGGCGCCGGTCCGTCGAGCCGGGCGCGGCGTTGCGCCGCGAGGTTGCGGATGCACGCCTCCATACCCTCCTCAGCAACGCCTAAGGCGGTACAGGTCACGGCGTCAGCGCGACGCTGGTCGGCGATGAAGGACTGGATCCGGCTGAGGACGAGATTGCTGGGCGGCGAATCGAACGCGGCTTCGGCATAGCCCCCGAAAGCCATCGCGATCATTGCGCACAGGACGTAGCCACGCCGCATCAGCCGCCCCTGACAAGCGCGCGTACTTAGACACGAGCGCGCGCGAGACTGCAAACGCCGCCAGCCCGAATCCGCGCAAAAATCGACGTTAACGCGGCGCTAAGGCTCCGGGTCGATCACGCGCCGGAGTCGGTCGGCGCTCGCACGGGCGAAGCGGATCAGGACTTGGCGGCGGCGCGCCGGCGGGAGGGACGGTGCGGCCATGGCCGCGCGATGGCTGACGGCATCATAGGCGTCGGCGACGATCAGGCCGACCTCGGGCGGCAGCAGCCCGACTGGGAATTCCGGCGGCACCGCGAAGGCGAACCAGTCGCAATAATCGAGATATTCCCGCCACTTGCGGTCCGACCGGTAGTCGGCAGCAGACGTCTTGATCTTGACGATCAGGAACCGCCCGCCCTCGTCCACGGCCATGACGTCGGCGCGCCGGCCGGAGCTCAAAGGAAACTCGGTCAGGCACCGCCAGCCCTGGCGATCGAGGGCGCGCATCACGCCGCGCGCGAGGGCCCGGGCGTCTGGCGGCAAGGGCTCTGTTACGGGCAGATCCATCGCACGTGTCCGGTCAAGCAAAGGGTTGGTTGCGCCGGCGGCTGCGCTAATATCGCGGCCCCTCGATTCAGCGCACAAGGAATCCCAACGCCATGACAGATGCCAAGAGGAAATCGCGGATCAAGAATGGCAAAGGCAGCGCCCGGCAGTCCCCGGCTCTGCAAGCTCGGCTCGACCTGACCGCGGCATTGCGCTGGGCAGCACGGCTGGGCCTGAACGAGGGCGTATGCAACCACTTCAGCCTCAAAGTGCCCGGGACAGAGGATCGCTATTTCGTCAATCCGCATGCCCTGCATTGGGACGAGATCCGCGCCAGCGACGTGATCGTAGTCGATGGTGAGGGCCGCCATATCGAGGGGCGCCATACGATCGAGCCGACTGCCTTCTTCATTCATAGCCGCCTGCATCGGGCACGGCCCGACGCCAAATGCGTCC
>DATAAP010000647.1:0-10310 GCA_036260035.1 Alphaproteobacteria bacterium
CGGCTCTACCGGCACCGCAACGAGCGCCGGGCCGGCGAGATGGTCATGGTGCCGATCAGCTCCATCGAGGTCTCCGGCGAACCCAACGACGCGCAGCTCAAGTCGGTCTACGACGAGAATCCGGAACGCTTCAGCGAACCCGAGTTTCGGGCGCTGACCGTCCTGCGGATCGGCGCCGACGAGCTCATCCCGACCATGCAGGTCAGCGACCAGCAGCTCCAGGAGGAATACCAGAGCCGCATCGCCGAGTTCCGCGTTCCGGAAAAGCGCGACCTCGAGCAGATGCTCTTCCCGACCGAGGAGGCGGCGAAGGCGGCGGCGGCAAAACTGGCCGCCGGCACACCGTTCGCGGATGTCGCGCGCGACGAGGCCAAGCAGTCGCCCGATCAGACGCAGCTCAATGACGTCCAAAAGCGGGATCTGGTCCCTGAGCTCGCCGAACCGGTCTTCAGCCTGCCCGAAGGCGGAACCACGCAGCCGATCAAGAGCGGCTTTGGCTGGCATATCGCGCGCGTCGTCAAGATTCATCCTGCAAAGGAGCCTACGCTCGATGAGCTCAAGGAGAGGCTGCGCGGCGAGATCGTCCGGCGCGTCGCCGGCTCGGCCGCCTACGACGCCGCGGTAAAGGCCGAGGACGCTGTGGGCGATGGCGCCAGTCTCGCCGAGGCGGCCACGAAGATCGGCCTCAATGTCGCGAAGATCGCAGCGATCGACGCCCGCGGCCTCAATCCAAAGGGCGACACCGAACTTCTGCTCAGCGACGCGCCCGAAGCCCTCCAGGCCGCCTTTCAGACCGCGCGGGGCCAGGACACTCAGCTCATCGAAACGCGCGGCGGCACGTATTTCCTTATCCATGTAGACAGCATTACGCCGGCACGCGTGAAGCCGATGGAGGACGTCCGCCAGCAGCTGGTCGAGCTCTGGAAAGCCGAGCAGCAGAGCAATGGCGCGCGCAAGCGCGCCGAGTTGATCGTCGAGCGTCTCGGCCAGGGCAAGACATTGGCGGATGCGGCCGCGGAGTTCCAGCTGAAGCCAGAGACCACGCCGGCGATGCGGCGCGACGGATCGACGCAGAATGGCCGGGCACCGAGCGAGGTTGCCGCGCAGCTGTTCGCCGGCAAGGTCGGCGATGTCGGCATCGTTTCGGCGCCGGACGGCTTCTACGTCGTGCGCCTAGCGGCGATCGAGCCGGCCGATCCGGCAGCGGATGCCGAAGGTGTTCAGAGGCTGCGTACCGCGCTCGGCCAGCAGATTGGCAGCGACCTAGTCGTGGAACTCGCCGCCGCCTTGCGGTCGCGCTACACCGTAACGATCGATCAGCGGGCGATCGAGCGCGTGCTCTGACGGGCTAGGCCGGCGCAAACCCGTATCCGGCATCCTCGATCGCCTGTGCGACCACCGCCGGATCGGCGCTATCTACCGTGACGGTCCCCTTTGCCAGGTCGACCGCGACATTGGCAGACGGTGCCCGGGCCTTGATCGCGTTAGTGACGGCGCGCACGCAACCATCGCAGGTCATGCCTTTCACCCGAAACTGGAACGCCTGCGTCATCGTGGTCTCCATTCGTTGTAATTGCTGTCTCGCTGCTGTCGCTCCAGCGACAGCCGGACAATCGTGCTGACGGGAACCAGCGCAAAACCGCGCGCAGCGGCTGTCGGCAGCCACGTGGACAGCGCTGCGAGCGTGCCGTCGTGCGGGTGGCCGATCGCTACGCCATGGCCCTGCCGCCGTGCGGTCGCTTCGAGCTCGGACAGCCGCGCGTGCACCGCCTCGATCGAAGGATCGTTGTCCAGAAACACGTCACGGGTGGTGTAGGGTACGCCCAGCGTGCGTGCCAGCGCCGGCCCCACGGTCGCGCCGGCGGTACGCGAGTCGAGAAAAAGCAGGCCCCGCGCCTGCAGCTCTTCGAGCACCGGGCGCATCGCGTCGCGTTCCACGGTGAAGCGGCTGCCCATGTGGTTGTTGACGCCGACCACCGGTCCGGCGCGATCGAGCGCGGCTGCAAAACGCCTGCGGATCTCATCGCTGTTGAGCGCGAGAGTCAGCGCGCCCGGCCCGGGGTCCTCGGCGCCGATTGGCTGCATCGGCATGTGCAACAGGATCTCGTGTCCGCGAGCACGCCCCGCCGCGATCTGCGCTTCGAAAGCGCGCGCATAAGGCAGAAAGGCCAATGTCAGTGGGGGCGGCAGCGCCGCCGCGCGGTCGGAGCGCGTACGATCGATGCCCATGTCGTCGATCACGATGGCGACGGGCACGCGTCCGGGCGGCACCACCGTCATGACGGCGTTGCGCAGCCACGCCGGCTGAGGCGAGGCCGCGCGGGGCGCAGCGCTCTGTGCTGCCGCGGCGACAGCGTGCGCCTGAATCACGCCACGTGCGACCGGCTGGCCGGAGCCGGGCTGATCGGCGCGATAACCGGCAGCGACGCCCAGCATCGCGCCGAAGGCGAGCGCCGCGCAAGCGATCAGGACGTAGCGAAGCAGACGGCGCATGGACGGACTGCTATCGCTCCTATTTCGTCGCGGTGGCTTGCGGGCGTCTTGCGCCGCAATGCCCCGCCTTGCTGCCGGCAAGGTCTTCGAGGATCGGGCAGTCCGGCCGCGCATCGCCGTGACACCGCTCCGCGAGTCCGACCAAGGTGCGCCGCATGCCCTGCAGCTCGGCGATCTTGCGGTCGATCTCCTCGACATGCCGCAGTGCCAGCGCCTTCACGTCCTGGCTCGCGCGGTGCTTGTCATGCCACAAGGTCAGCAGCGCGCCGACCTCCTTCACCGAAAAGCCGAGGCTGCGCGCCCTGCTGATGAAACGCAGGGTCTGCACGTCATTGTCCGAATAGTCGCGATAATTGTTGCCGCGGCGATCCGCCGGGCGGATCAGCCCGATGCTCTCATAGTAGCGGATCGTCTTCGCGGGTACGCCTGAACGCTCCGACGCGGTTCCAATATTCATGCTCCCGTCTCCCGCTCTGACGCGACATGCCAACGGCGCAGCCGCAGCGAATTGGCGACAACGCTCGCCGATGAGAATGCCATGGCAGCACCCGCGACGACTGGACTGAGCAGCCCGAGCGCAGCGACCGGGATACCGACCACATTGTAGAAGAAAGCCCAGAACAGATTCTGCCGGATCTTCGCATAAGTCGCCCGGCTCACCTCGATGGCGCCGGCGACCAGAGCGAGGTCGCCGCGCATCAGCGTGATGCCCGCCGTCTGCATGGCAATATCCGTGCCCGTGCCCATGGCGATGCCGATATCCGCAGCGGCGAGCGCTGGAGCGTCGTTGATCCCGTCGCCGACCATAGCGACGACGCGCCCTTGCTGCTTCAGGCGCGCCACCTCGCGCGCCTTGGTGTCAGGCAGCACCTCCGCGACGACATTGGGGATGCCAAGGGCCTGCGCGATCGTCTGCGCCGCCGCGCGGTTGTCGCCGGTCAGCATGATCGTTTCGATGCCGAGACCATGCAGGCGCTCGATGGCGGAGCGCGCTTCCGGGCGGAGCGTGTCGCCAGCGGTTATCGCGCCGAGCACCGCCCCGTTCACAGCGACATACATGATCGTGTAGGCCGCCTCTGCGATATAATGCGACGTCTCGCCGATGTGAGAAATGTCGATACCACACTCCTGCATCAGCCGCCCTGTGCCGACGACGATCTTACGACCCTCCACGTGCGCCTCGATGCCGCGGCCGGGAAGCGCCCGGAACGACTCGAGCGGCCGCAGTGCGATGCCTTCGTTCCGGGCACGCTCCAGAACGGCACGCGCGAGCGGGTGCTCACTTCCCTGCTGCGCGGTGGCAGCGTATTGCAGCACATCGGTCTCGCGCACGCCTGGCACGCCGAGGATCGAAGTCACGCACGGCTGCCCCGAGGTGAGCGTTCCGGTCTTGTCGAACACAATCGTGGTGATCCGATGCGCGCGCTCGAGTGCCTCCGCATCCTTGATCAAGATGCCGGAGCGTGCCGCAGCACCTGTCCCAGCCATGATCGCCGTGGGTGTCGCAAGGCCGAGGGCACACGGACAGGCGATCACCAGAACCGAAACGGCAGCCAGCAGCCCCGCCTGTACGTCGCCGGCAGCGAGCCACCATGCCAGGAAGGTCAGCACAGCCACGCCCACGACGATTGGCACGAAGACAGCGCTGACGCGATCGACCAGCCGCTGCACCGGCGCCTTCGACGCCTGCGCGCCTTCCACGAGCCGGACGATGCGTGAAAGTGTGGTGTCCGCACCGACGGCGCGCGCCTCGATCCGCAGCAGTCCGTCGCCGTTGATCGACGCGCCGATCACCTTGTCGCCGGGACGCTTGGCAACCGGCCGGCTCTCGCCGGTCATTAGCGACTCATCGACATCGCTGGCGCCCGACAGAACGACGCCGTCTACCGGAATGCGTTCGCCTGGCCGCACAACGGCCACGTCGCCCGGCATGACGCTATCCACCTCAACCTCCTGCTCGACACCGTCGCGCAAAATGCGCGCGCGTTCGGGCCGCAAGGCCATCAAGGCGCGGATCGCGGCGGCGGCGCCGCGCTTGGCGCGCGCCTCCAGCCAGCGCCCCAGCACGACCAGCACGATGACGACGGCCGCCGCCTCGAAATAGAGCGGCACTGCATGGCCTCGATCGAGAAAAACCTGGACGGCACTGAAGCCGTACGCAGCCGAGGTGCCGAGCGCCACCAACAGATCCATGTTTCCGGTGCCGGCGCGCAGCGCCTTCCACCCGGCCACATAGAACCTGCCACCTATCCAGAACTGCACCGGTGTCGCCAGTGCCAGTGCTAGCAGCGGCGGCAGGCGCCAATGCGCGCCGGCCAGATGGGCGGCCATCTCGATCAGCATCGGCAACGTCAGGATCACGCCCGTGACGAAACGGAGCAGCTCTCCGCGCGCGCGGCGCTGAACGGCTGCGTCGTCCGCCGCCGCGCGCTCCGACGCGTCGGAATGCATCCGGGCCGAATAGCCCGCCCGCCGCACGGCTTCGATCAATGCCGGCAGCAGCGTCTCGGCGGCGCCAAAGGCGCGAATGCGAGCCTGCTCGGTCGCGAGGTTGACTGCCACGTCGGTTACGCCGGGTACGCCGCGCAGCGCCTTCTCGACGCGGCCGACGCAGGAGGCGCAGGTCATGCCGGAAACCGCTAGATCGACGGTGAGCTCGGGCACGCAATATCCCGCTCTCGCAACAGCGGCTGCCAGCTTGGCTGGATCGCTGGCGGCGGGGTCATAAACGACCGCGGCCTTCTCGGATGCCAAGCTGACATTGGCCGATAGCACGCCCGGCTCACGGCGCAGCCCGCGCTCCACACGGGAGACGCAGGAAGCACAGGTCATACCTTCGATTGGCAGGGCAACGCTGGCCGGCTTTCCAATTGGATGGCCGGTGCCGAGAGCTTTGCGAGACACGGCGAGAACATCATTCATGCCTTCCTATATAAAGTTTCCAGTTCTAGGAAGGTCAAGGTTTGTGCCTTCTTTTCTGGCAACGGCTCGCGTAGAAAACAGCGATTTGACGGAGCGAGATTTGCGTGGATTAAGCCTTGTCCTACTGATGGCGTTGTCTCTGGGTGCGTGCGACCGCAGCTACGGGCAGCTGCCCCGAGGCGGGATTGCAGGGCTGGACGGCACCTACCGCGGCGACGCGTCCCTCGTCCTCGGCCGGCAGAACTGCCCGCCCGAAGTGCCCTACGCGATCACCGTGCGCAACGGGATGGCGTATGGCGAAGCGTTTAACCCACGCGACGGCAAGACCTCTATGGGCCGGTTCGAAGGGCTGATCGACGCCGAGGGCAAGATCGGTACCAAGACGCGGATGGCCGGAGACGAGACATTGGTCGAGGGCTATTTCGACCGCGACCGGTTCCTGGGCTCGACCAAGAGTGAGAATTGCACCAACCGCCTGACGCTGCGGCGCGTTCAAAGTTGATCAACGCGCGATTGGCCGCGCTTTAGACGTATGCGACAGTAGTTGCAGCGCGGGTGCGATAGACACCCGCAGCATGAGGTGCGATGAGTGCGCTTCTGAGCGGCGCTACGCATCTGCGGATGCCAAGACGCCTACTCGTCATTGCGGTCCTGGCCTTGCTGCCATGGTTTGAGGCCGGTCTCGCGCGGGCGCAGACATCAGGCGCGCCGCCAGTAGGCGGCGCATTGGTGGTCGAGCTGAAGGGCGTGATCGGGGTTGCTTCGGCAGCCTTCGTCGAACGGGCAATTGAGAAGGCCCGTGCCGGGAATGCGCCGCTCGTAATCATCCGTATGGACACGCCGGGCGGGCTGCTGAGCGCAACGCGCGAAATCATCGGCGCGATATTGGAATCGCCGGTGCCGGTCGCGGTGCATGTCGCCCCTGGCGGCGCGCGGGCGGCCAGCGCAGGCACATATATTGTCTATGCCTCGCATATCGCAGCGATGGCGCCGGGCACCCATATCGGCGCTGCGACCCCGGTATCGCTCGGCGCGCCGCCGGGGCTTCCCGGCAACGAGCGTCCTCCGCCCGCACCGAAGGAGAAATCCGACCGTCCAGAACCTGCCAATGCCGGCGAGCGCAAGGCGATCAACGACGCCGTTGCCTATCTTCGCACTCTGGCGCAGCTGCGCGGCCGCAACGCCGATTTCGCCGAGCGTGCGGTGCGCGATGCCGCCACCATGACTGCAACCGAGGCGCAAGCGGCCGGTGTGGTCGAACTTCTCGTCGCCACCGTGGAAGAACTACTGGCGGCCGTCGATGGCCGTAAAATCACAGTTCACGGAGCTGAACGGACGCTCGCGACCCGCAACTCGAGCTATGAAATGTTGTCGCCGGACTGGCGCGTCCGCCTGATCGGCATCGTCACCGATCCGAATGTCGCCTATCTTCTGCTGATCCTTGGTTTTTACGGAATACTCTTTGAGATCTGGAATCCAGGTTTCATCTTTCCTGGCGTGTTCGGCGGCATCGCGCTGCTGACGGCCCTCGCCGCTCTTGCCGTGCTGCCGGTAAGCTATGCCGGGCTCGCGCTTATCATGCTCGGCGTCGCGTTGATGGTCGCCGAGCTGCTCACCCCAGGCTTACTCGTGCTCGGAATCGGCGGCATCGCCGCCTTCATCATCGGGTCCGTATTCCTGTTCGACCCGGAGGATGTGTCCTTCGGTTTCGGCGTAAGCTGGCCCGTCGTTGCGGCGGCTACTGCGACGACGGCTGTTTTCATGTTCGTGGTGCTTGGGCTGGCGGTGCGCGCCCGCCGACGTGCTGTCGTCACCGGCATCGAGGAGATGATCGGCAGCGTGGGACGCGTCGTCGACTGGTCGGGTGACACGGGCAGAGTTCACGTGCATGGCGAGTCCTGGCAGGCGCGCCTTGGCGCAGGTCAGGCGCCGCTGCCTGCAGGGGCAAGAGTGCGTGTCGTTGCCCTCGACGGGCTGACGGTGATTGTTGAGCCAGTCGCAAACCCTGAGCCCGCGCGGAGGTAAGGATGTTCGACTTCGGATGGCTGCCTGTCGTGATCATTCCGGCGGTTCTGATCCTAATCGTGCTGGTCAACGCGATCCGGATCCTCCGCGAGTACGAGCGCGCGGTCGTGTTCCTGCTCGGCCGCTTCTGGCAGGTCAAAGGACCCGGCCTCGTCATCGTCATTCCGCTGATCCAGCAGATGGTGCGCGTGGATCTTCGGACGCGCGTGCTCGATGTGCCGACCCAGGACGTCATTTCGCGCGACAACGTGTCGGTCAAGGTCAATGCGGTCCTTTACTACCGGGTCATCGATCCGCAGCGCGCGATCATCCAGGTGGAGAATTTCGATTTGGCGACCAGCCAGCTCGCCCAGACGACGCTGCGTTCCGTGCTTGGCCAGCACGAGCTCGACGAGATGCTCGCCGAGCGCGAAAAGCTGAATGCGGACATCCAACGGATTCTCGACGAGCAGACCGAGACCTGGGGCATCAAGGTCCAGAACGTCGAGCTGAAGCACGTCGACTTGAACGAGAACATGGTCCGCGCGATCGCGCGTCAGGCCGAGGCGGAGCGTCTGCGGCGGGCCCGCGTCATCGAGGCCGAGGCCGAATTCCAGGCGGCCGAGCGCCTGTTCCAGGCTGCCGAAGTGCTGGCGCGCAGCCCACAGGCCATGCAGCTGCGCTATTTGTCGTCCCTGCAGAATATCGCGACAGAACGGTCGAATACGATCGTCTTCCCGCTGCCGCTCGATCTGTTCGATGCCTTGCGGCGGCGCGGCTGAGCTGGTTTCCTGACCGCTGTTGCCGCCGGGAAAAGCTGATATAACAAGGCCGTGACGGCCGCCCTGGGGGGCGGACGCGGGATCCATCAGGGGCGGCTGAGATGTCCGGCGACATGACGCAGTTGAAAGCCTTGATCGGCAAGGTCGCCGAAGGGCGAACGCTTTCCGAGGACGAGGCGCGCGAAGGTTTCGACATCATGATGGCGGGCAATGCGACGCCATCGCAGATGGGCGCTTTCCTTATGGCCCTCCGCGTGCGCGGCGAAACAGTCGCCGAGATCACCGGGGCAGCCCGCGCGATGCGCGCCCGTGCCGCGGCGATCCGAGCCCCGGAGAACGCCATCGATACCGTCGGTACCGGCGGCGACAATGTGGGCACGTTCAACATCTCGACCGCGAGCGCGCTGGTCGTCGCATCCTGCGGCGTGCCTGTCGCCAAGCACGGCAACCGCGCCTTCTCGTCGAAATCCGGCGCCGCCGACGTGCTGTCGGCGCTCGGCGTCAATCTCGACTGCGATTTCCGCCAGATCGAGCGCGCGATCGCCGAAGCGAATGTCGGCTTCATGATGGCACCGCGCCACCACAGCGCCACGCGCCACGTCGCCGGCACGCGGGTCGAGCTCGGTACGCGCACGATCTTCAATCTTCTTGGTCCGCTTTCCAATCCCGCCGGGGTCAAGCGCCAGCTCGTCGGCGTCTTCGATCGCAAATGGCTGGAGCCGATAGCGCGCACCTTCGGCAATCTCGGCTCGGTCCACACATGGGTCGTGCATGGGTCGGACGGGCTCGACGAGATCACCACGACCGGCCCCACCCATGTCTGCGAATTCAAGGGCGGCCAGGTGCGCAGCTTCGAGGTGTCGCCGGAAGATGCCGGCGTGCGTCGCGCCAAACTCGACGAGCTGCGCGGCGGCACGCCGCAGGAGAACGCGGCGGCCTTGCGCACCGTGCTCGCCGGCGCCCCGGGCCCGTTCCGCGACATCGTCCGTCTCAATGCCGGCGCCGCCCTGATCATCGCGGGACGCGCGACCAGCCTGCGCGCAGGTGCGGACATGGCCGCAGACGCGCTCGACAGCGGCCGCGCCAAGGCCACACTCGAGCGCCTCGTCGCGATCACCAACGCGCCTCCGCCGCCTCCTCCGGCTGCCGAGGCGGCTTGACAATGGGCGATGTGCTCGCCCGGATCTGCGGCGACAAGCGGGCGGAGATCGAAGAACGAAAGCGCGCGCGGCCGATCGATGCCGTGATCGCGGATGTGCGCCACGCGGGCGCGCCGCGTGGCTTCAAGTCGGCTCTCGAGCGCATCGCTGCGAGCGGCGGGCCGGCCTTGATTGCCGAGATCAAGAAGGCTTCGCCATCGCGCGGCCTGATCCGCGCCGATTTCGAGCCGAAGAGCCTCGCCCGCGCCTACCAAGCTGGCGGTGCCGCATGCCTCTCGGTACTGACCGATGAGCGCTACTTTCAGGGCCGCGACGAATATCTCAGCCTTGCACGCGAAGCGGTCTCGCTGCCGGTGCTCCGCAAGGATTTCATGCTGGATCCGTATCAGGTGCATGAAGCACGCGCGCTCGGCGCCGACTGCATCCTGGTGATCATGGCGGCCGTCGACGACGCGACGGCGTGCGCGCTATCGGACACGGCTCAGACGCTCGGCATGGATGTGCTCGCCGAGATCCACGATGAGGACGAACTCGACCGCGCGCTCGCCCTGCCCGACACGCTGCTCGGCATCAACAACCGCGATCTCAAGACCCTGAAGGTCGACCTTGCGACATTCGAGCGGCTAGCGCCGAAGGTACCACCCGAGCGTCTGCTGGTGGCGGAGAGCGGCATCAAGGACGCGGGCGACATCGCGCGGCTGCAGGCGGCCGGCGCGCGCGCGTTTCTCGTCGGCGAATCGCTGATGGCGCAGGCAGACGTGACGGCCGCCACGCGCGCCCTCCTCGCCCAGCCCGCCAAACGAGCCGCGGCGGCACGATGACGAACGATCTGACCCATATCGACCAGCGCGGCAACGCGATGATGGTCGACGTGTCGGCGAAGGCGGCAACCGAACGCGAAGCGATCGCCAAGGGCACCGTGACCATGCAGCCGGAGACGCTGACACGC
>DATAAP010000648.1:0-1747 GCA_036260035.1 Alphaproteobacteria bacterium
GGCAAGTCGCAGAAGCGCACGTCGACGTTCCTGGCGCACAACGAGAACAACGAGGCGAAGCTGGGCGACACCGTCACGATCGCCGAGTCGCGGCCGCTCAGCCGCCGCAAGCGCTGGGTCGTGACGCGGGTCGTGGCCAAGGCGGCGCAGGTCTGACGGAGGGCAGCCATGATCCAGATGCGTTCGATCCTCGACGTCGCCGACAACTCGGGCGCGCGCAAGATCTCGGTGATCAACCCGATCGGCGGATCCACGGGGCGCTACGCGCGCCTCGGCGACATCGTGACGGCGTCGGTGAAGGAAGCGACGCCGGACGGCACGGTGAAGAAGGGGCAGGTCGTGAAGGCGGTCATCGTGCGGACGCGAAAGGAACAGCGCCGCCGCGACGGCAGCTACATCCGCTTCGACCGCAATGCCGCCGTGCTCGTGAACGACCAGGGCGAGCCGATCGGCACCCGCGTGTTCGGGCCGGTGGCGCGCGAGCTGCGCGAGCGGAAGTTCATGAAGATCATTTCGCTGGCGCCGGAAGTGCTATAGCGGGCCGTCAAGGCCCGCCCTACGGATGCAGACAGGCAGGGCGCCCCGTTACGGGGCGCCGAAAGAGATATGTCGAGACTACAGACTCCGATTCGCCGCAACGACACGGTCGTCGTGACGACCGGGAAGGACAGCGGCAAGCGCGGACGGGTGCTGAAGGTGCTCCCGGCGAAGAACCGCCTGATCGTCGAGGGCGTGAACATCATCAAGCGGCACACGCGGCCGAACCCGCAGCGCAACATCAAGGGCGGGATCGTCGAGCGCGAGGGCTCGCTGCATGCCAGCAACGTTCAGCTCGTCTGCCCGGAGTGCGGCAAGATGACGCGCATCGGGCACCGCGTGCAGGGTGACCGCAAGGTCCGCATCTGCCGCAAGTGCGAGGGAGTGGTGGACAAATGAGCCGGTTGAAGGATCGATACAGCAAGGAAGTCGCGCCGGCGCTGAAGAAGGAGTTCGGCTACAAGAACGTGATGGCGATCCCGAAAATCGAGAAGGTCGTCATCAACATGGGCCTCGGCGAGGCGACGCAGAACGCGAAGCTGGCCGACGTCGGGGCCGACGAGCTGTCGCGCATCACCGGGCAGAAGGCCGTGGTGCGGCGCGCCACCAAGTCGATCGCGCAGTTCAAGCTGCGCCAGGGCATGCCGGTCGGCGCGATGGTCACGCTGCGCGGCGAGCGCATGTACGAGTTCCTCGACCGCCTCATCACCATCGCCCTGCCGCGCGTCCGCGACTTCCGCGGCGTGTCGCCGCGGGGCTTCGACGGCCGCGGCAACTACACGCTGGGGCTCCGCGACCAGCTGCTGTTCCCGGAGATCGACTACATGAAGGTCGACAAGGCGCGCGGCATGAACGTGTCGGTCGTCACGACCGCAAAGACGGACGAAGAGGCGCGCAAGCTCCTCCAGCTGATGGGCATGCCGTTCCGGGCGGCCTGACGCTCAGAGCCTAGAGCCAACAAGGATCGATAGATGGCAACGACCGCGAAGATCGCCAAAGAAGCAAAGACGCCGAAATACAAGATTCGGCTGCGCAACCGCTGCCGGCTGTGCGGCCGTCCGCGCGCCTACATGCGCAAGTTCGCGATGTGCCGCCTTTGCTTCCGCAAGCTGGCGCTCGAGGGCGACATCACCGGGGTGACGAAGAGCTCCTGGTAGAGGAGACAGAAGACTGAGCCAGGAGACAGAAGATGCAGAAAAGGGCAGGGAAC
>DATAAP010000649.1:0-6078 GCA_036260035.1 Alphaproteobacteria bacterium
AAGGCTTCTAGCGCCAGGGCCTTGCTGCCGGTCATGTCCGACATGAAACCCCCGCAGAACATTACACCGGGAGACTTGCCGGGCGTGCTGTGATACGGGATAGAGACGCCCCGCCCCGAATCGAGAAACGCGGGCCGCGCCAGTACAGCGGTCGTATTTGTCATGGGGCGCTCGGCCGGTGAAATGACGTCACGCACAGAGCCTACCACGCCCGCGCCCGGCCCGGAACTTGAGCCAGCGCGACCCGCCGGCAGCGGCCCCTGCGTACTGCAGGTCCTGCCCAAGCTGGAGACTGGCGGGGTCGAGCGCGGCACCGTGGACATCGCGGTCGCCTTGGCGCGGGCCGGCTGGCGCGCGGTGGTCGCCTCCGCCGGTGGGCCGATGGTGCGCGAGATCGAGCGTGCCGGCGGCGTTCATGTGACCCTGCCGCTGGACTCCAAGAACCCGCTCGTCATCCGCAAGAACATCGCGCGGCTTGCCGAAGTGATCCGCGCCCAGGGCGTGCAGCTCGTGCATGCGCGCAGCCGCGCCCCGGCCTGGAGCGCCTGGTACGCCGCGCGCGACGCGCGCCTGCCTTTCGTGACGACGTTCCACGGCACCTACAACATCGAGAACCGGTTCAAGCGCTGGTACAACGCGATAATGACGCGTGGCCAGCGCGTCATTGCGATCTCCGAGTTCATCGGCCGGCACGTGGTTGAGACCTATGGCGTCTCGCCCAGCCTGGTGCGTGTCATCCCGCGCGGCATCGATGTCGGCAGCTTCGACATGCAGCGCGTCAGCGCCGAGCGTGTGATGCAGCTGGCGCGCGCTTGGCGCCTGCCGGACGGCGTGCCCGTCGTCATGCTGCCGGGCCGGCTGACGCGGTGGAAAGGCCAAACCGTGCTGATCGAGGCGATCGCGAAGCTGGGGCGCCGCGATCTGTGCTGCCTGCTCGTTGGCTCGGACCAGGGCCGCACCAACTACCGCAACGAGGTCGAGTCCTTGGTCAAGGCACGTGGCCTCGACGGCGTCGTCCGTGCGGTCGACCACTGCCGCGACATGCCGGCTGCGTTCAAGCTCTCCGACGTGGTCGTCCACGCCTCGACCGACCCGGAGGCATTCGGACGTGTCGTCGCCGAGGCGCAGGCGATGGGCCGGCCGGTGATCGCGACCGATCACGGCGGCGCGCGCGAAATCCTTATCCCGGGACAGACCGGCTGGCTGGTGCCGCCCGGGGATGCCGACCGGCTCGCGGCAGCTCTCAACGAAGCGCTTTCGCTGGACGAGCAACAACGAATGGCGCTCGCCGAGACGGCGGCGGCGCATATCCGCGCGCATTTCAGCCGCGAGCAGATGTGCGACGCGACCCTCGCCGTCTACACCGAAGTGCTCGACGAGCACGCAGGAGCGACGCGCCGGTGAACCCTCCGAAGCGCATCCTCGTCATCAAGCTGAGCGCTCTGGGCGACGTGATCCAGGCGCTCGGACCCATGGCGGCGATCCGGCGCCATCACGCCGATGCGCATATCACGGCGCTGACGACGAAACCCTACGAGCCGATCCTGAAGGCGTCGCCTTATTTCGACGAGGTGTGGATCGACGAGCGGCCGTCGCTACTCAACGTGGCTGGCTGGCTGGCCCTGCGCCGGCGCCTGCGCCGCGGCCGCTTCGATCGCGTCTACGATCTCCAGACATCCGACCGATCGGGATTCTACTTCCGCCTGCTCGGTCCCGGCACACGGCCCCAATGGTCGGGTATAGCGCCCGGCTGCTCGCATCCACACGCAAATCCGCGACGCGACGCGATGCACATCGTCGACAGCCAGGCCGAGCAGCTCCGCATGGCAGGCATCGCCGACGTTCCGCCGGCCGACGTCTCTTGGCTGACGGCCGATGTCGCGCGCTATCACCTGCCAGCCCCCTACGTCCTGATGGTCCTCGGCGGCTCGCCGCATCGGCCGCAGAAGGTCTGGCCGGCCGAGCGCTTCGCCATTCTCGCGCGAAAACTGGTGAAGAAGGGCTTCACACCGGTGCTGATCGGCACGGCGCCCGAACGCCGGCTCGCGGACCAGGTGCGCGCCTTGTGCACGGAGGCGCACAGCCTGATCGCGAAGACGTCGTTCTCGGATCTCGCCGCGCTCGCGCGTGGTGCGGCTGCGGCAATCGGCGGCGTCACGGGACCGATGCATCTGATCGCCGCGGCGGGCGCTCCGTGTCTTGTGCTGTTCTCGGCGGTCAGCGACCCGAACCAGTGCGGCCCGCGCGGCCGCAAGGTCGCTTATCTGCGCAAGGATGATCTCGCCGACCTCCCCGTCGACGAGGTGAGTGCCGCGTTGGACCGTTTGCTGGAGCAACCAGCCTAGCAATCGCAGGAACGATGCCGCTCCTTTCGGCGCGGCGCGAGGGACCCTTACGCTGTCGGCGGCCGGGCGCAGCAGCGCGAGGGCAGGCTGCTGACGCTCGACGACACGGTCGAGTTCCTCAATCTCGTCCTGGCCTGAAGCTCACGCCGGAGGAGAAGCCGGCGCTGGTCGCCTACATGCTGACCTTGTGAACCAGTCGTGACGGGCGCCGCGTCGGCCCGGATGAACATGGCCTCGCGCGGCGCCCGCGGGTCTCAGTGTATGGCGACTGGCGCCACCGTGGAGCCGGTCCCGCCCTCGATCTTCAACGGCTGCATGACGAAAGCAAATTCATAGACGCGCTTGGCGACGAGCTCGTCGAGCTTCAAATTCTCGAGCAGATGGACGCCGTTCACGACCAACGCGATCTGGTGCACCGGCAGCGAGAGCATGTTGTCCGGGTTCGGGCTCACCTCGACTGGCCAGTTGTCGGAGCCCAGCAGCATCGGCTCTTTGGCGATCAGCCATTCGGCGGCCTTCACGCCGATGCCGGGACATGATTTCACGTAGCGCGCGTTGTCCTTGCCCCACAGCCTCCCCCAGCCGGTATTGATGATCACAGCGTCGCCGCGCTGCAGGGTCACGTTTTGCTTCTTCAGTGCGTCCTCCAAGTCCTGCACCGTGATCTCATAGGTGTCGGGGAGCGTCTCGACGCCTTTGAGGCCAGCCACGTCGATCAGCACGCCGCGCGTCATCAAGGTGCCGACCTTGTGGATGCCGAGCTTGCCGAAGCCGGTGCGGCTCGAAATCTCGTCGACCTTGTAGCAGTTGTAGAGGCTGTTCTCGTGCGTCTGGTGCGCGAAGCCGTCGAACTGCGTGCCGACCTGGCCGATCTCGGAGATGACGATCTCCTCGTTGCTGCCGCGGCGATTGGACGGCTGGTTCATGAAGGTGCGCTTGACATGCACGTCGAAACGACGCGTGCCGAAGAAAGGCATCGAGGGGCTCAGCACATGCCCGATCTCGATCACCTCGCCGGTTTTGATCAGCTTGGTCGCGTTCAGCACCGTCTCTGGCTTCATGAGGTTGGCCGAGCCGCGCTCGTCGCCGGCACCCCATTTCGACGGACAGCGCGCGTTCTCCGCCGGCGGCGTCCACGACGGTTGCGCCTGCGCGGCAGCGCACGTCCCAAGCGCGATGGCGCAGGCGAAGCTGAAGGCAAGATCTCTCATGTTTCCTCCCGTTCGGTCGTGGTTGTGATTGTGCGATCGTAACGGCTCAGCCAGGACCGGGCGATTAGCCTTTCGTCGAGGGCCGACGGGCCGCCTTGACACCCCGCCGATTCGCCGTAGATTGCCAAGCCTTTTTGGGAATCAGTGCGTTATGGTTGCGATCCGGCTGCCCGACGGCAGCATCAAGAGTTTTCCGGGTCCCGTGAGCGGCGCCGAGCTGGCCAAGTCGATTGGCGCCGGCCTCGCCAAGGCTGCCCTCGCCATCAAGGTCGACGGCGCGGTCAAGGACCTCGCCGCGACCATCGAGCGGGATGCGAGCGTCGAGATCGTCACGCCGAAGTCGCCGGACGCGCTCGAGCTGCTGCGCCATGATGCGGCCCATGTGCTCGCGGAAGCCGTGCAGGAGCTTTACCCCGGCACGCAGATCACCTTCGGCCCCGCCACCGAGGACGGGTTCTACTACGACTTCGCGCGCAACGAGCCGTTCACTCCGGACGATTTCGCGAAGATCGAGCAGCGCATGCGCGAGATCGTCGATCGCGACGAGCAAATCACCTGCGAGGTGTGGAGCCGCGACCAGGCCGTGCGCTGGTTCAAGGAGCACGGCGAGCAGTTCAAGGCGGAGTGGGTCAACGAGATTCCGAAGGACGAGGCGATCACGATCTACCGCCAAGGCAGCTGGCTCGACATGTGCACCGGGCCGCATTTGCCCTCGACCGGCAAGCTCGGGAAGGCCTTCAAGCTGATGAAGGTCGCGGGCGCCTATTGGCGCGGCGATCCCAAGAACCCGCAGCTTCAGCGCATCTACGGCACCGTATGGCCGACCGAGGCGGAGCTGAAGGCGTATCTCAACCGGCTCGAGGAAGCGCAGCGGCGCGACCATCGCCGCCTTGGCCGCGAGATGAACCTATTCCACGTGCAGGAGGAAGCGCCGGGCGCGGTGTTTTGGCATCCGCATGGCTGGACCTTGTGGCGCACGCTCGAATCGTATCTGCGCCGCCGTCTGCAGGACGACGGCTACGTCGAGGTGAAGACCCCGCAGGTGCTGGACCGCAAGCTGTGGATCGCGTCAGGCCACTGGGACAAGTACCGCGATCTGATGTTTGCAGCGAACCCGCGCTCAGAAGAGGCGCAGAAGAGCGAAGGCGACCGCGCCTACGCGCTCAAGCCGATGAACTGCCCGGGCCACGTGCAGATCTTCAATCAGGGCCTGAAGAGCTATCGCGACCTGCCGCTGCGGCTCGCCGAGTTCGGCGCTTGCCATCGTTTCGAACCGTCAGGCGCCTTGCACGGCATCATGCGCGTGCGCGCCTTCACCCAGGACGATGCGCACATCTTCTGCACCGAGGACCAGATCACCGCGGAGAGCATCAAGTTCTGCGACCTGCTGCGGCGCGTCTACCGCGATCTCGGCTTCACCGGCATCGCGGTCAAGTTCTCCGACCGCCCCGCGGAGCGGGCCGGCAGCGAAGCGGTCTGGGACAAAGCCGAGGCGGCGCTGGAGAAAGCCGCGACCGATGCCGGACTCCAGATGTCCCGCAACCCTGGCGAAGGCGCGTTCTACGGGCCGAAGCTCGAATTCGTGCTGCGCGATGCGATCGGCCGCGACTGGCAATGCGGCACCTTGCAGGTCGACCTTGTCCTGCCGGAGCGGCTCGACGCGAACTATATAGGCGAAGACGGACAGAAGCACCGGCCAGTGATGCTGCACCGCGCGATCTTCGGCTCGTTCGAGCGCTTCATCGGTATCCTGATCGAGCACTATGCAGGACGGCTGCCATTATGGCTCGCCCCCGTGCAGGGCGTGATCGCCACCATCACCTCCGACGCCGACGATTTCGCGCGCGAGGCAGCGATCGCGATGAAGCAGGCGGGGCTGCGCGTCGAGGTGGACCTGCGCAACGAGAAGATCGGCTACAAGGTGCGCGAGCACACGCTGGCCAAGGTTCCGCTGCTCTTCGCCGTGGGCCGGCGCGAGGCCGAGAACCGGACCGTGTCGCTGCGCCGCCTGGGCAGCGACGCGCAAGAATCGCTTGCGCTGGACGAGGCCATCGCTAGAGTCCGTAAAGAGGCCGAAGTCCCCAACGCCTGATGAGTAGCCGACCGTTCCTGAGGGGTTCCCGGGAAGCGTCGCCGTGTCCTTTTTGAAGGGCGGCGCAGGAGTCCGGAGCAGGACAGTCACCAAAAATAGGAGAGAGTTCGATCGCTCGTGGAATGATGGATGCGCCGGCCAAGGACGGCCCGCGCGTAAACGATCAGATCGAGGCCCCGCAGATCCGGCTGATCGATCAGGATGGTAACATGCTTGGCGTGGTTACTCTCCATAAGGCGCTGCAACTCGCCTACGATGCCGGCCTCGACCTCGTCGAGATTTCTCCCGGCGCCGATCCGCCGGTTTGCAAGCTGCTCGATATCGGCAAATACAAATACGAGCAGCAGAAGAAGCAGAACGAAGCGCGCAAGAAGCAGAAGGTCATCGAGATCAAAGAGATCAAGATGCGACCTGGCATCGACGATCACGA
>DATAAP010000650.1:0-1595 GCA_036260035.1 Alphaproteobacteria bacterium
AGCCGCTCGACGGGGATCCGCGTCCGGTATTCGGCGCGGAGAATGGCGATCGCGCGACCGAGACGGCTCGCATGGCTGTCCGGAAGCGCCAGCGCGGCGAGCGCTGCGCCATGACGGCCCGACAGCAGCCAGTAGTGAAGCTCCCGCATGATGCCGGAGTGAAGGATGGGAACCGCATCCGGCCGATCGAGGAGGCGCATCAGCCGCATGGCGCAGTCGAGGGCGGCTTGCTCCGTATCCTCGACGAAGAGGGTGCGCATCACGGATGAGCGCTGGGTTGCCGGGTCGCCGAAATGGACGGCGATGTCGCTCAGGATGGCCATGTCGAGCTCGACGGCAACCGCGAGGTACGGCTCGGTGCGGCTCGCCTGCACGATGCGGCCGGCCACCGGCATGTCGGCGGCGACGATCACCGACTGACCTTGCACGAAGACCTGCTCCTCGGCGCCGACCACCATGTGCTTGGCGCCCTGTAATACCAGGCAAACCAGCGGTCGGTAGGTCGAGTGGAGTATGCCGCGCGGGGCCTCCGCGCACATCATGCGCAGACCTGGGACAGGTGTCAGCGCCAACCCATCGCCGTTGGCGTGCCGGCTGGCGTATTCCCGAACAGCCTGTCTGAGCGCGTCCATTGGCGCCACTCCTCCCGGACCTCGCCTCATCTAGCACTCGTCGGGCGAAATCACCACGCGCCTGTGGGATTGGGCAAGTTTTGCGCAGTCCCCGGCAAGACGTCTCCGGCGCCGTGACTAATCTTCAGATCGGCAGCCGGCACACGGCGGACCTACCTGCAAGGAGGACGGTGATGACCGAACACAAAGAACTCTCCAGGCGCGCCATTCTGGGCACCATGGCACTCGCGCCCGCCGCCGCAGCCCTCGCCCTACCGACCGACGCCGCGGCGCAAGTTTCGCAAGCCGATGGCAGGGTGGCGCTTGTCACCGGCTCTTCGCGCGGCATCGGAGCTGCGACCGCCAAGCGCCTTGCTCGCGACGGCTATGCCATCACGGTGAACTGTGTGGTCAACCGCGACCTCGCCGCCGGAGTCGTCGGCGAGATCGAGGCAGCCGGCGGGCGCGCAATTTGGATGCAGGCGGACGTGAGCGACCCGACCGCGGTCCGGGCGCTGTTCGACGCCACAGAGGACGCGTTCGGCGGCGTCGACGTGGTCGTCAGCAACGCGGGGATCATGCGACTGGCGCCGTTCCGCGACATGTCTGACGAGGACTTCGACCGCATGTTCGCGGTGAACGCGAAGGGCAGCTTCAATGTGCTTCGCGAGGCGGCCAGACGGGTGCGCGACGGCGGGCGCATCATCGCGCTCTCATCGAGCATCACGCAACTGCGCTCGCCGACTTACGGTCCTTACGCCGCCACCAAGATCGCACAGGACATCTACGCAAGCATCCTCGCCAAGGAGCTTGAAGGACGACAGATCTCGGTGAACGCGATGGCGCCGGGAGTGGTCAACACCACCCTGTTCACCGACGGCAAGACGCAAGAGCAGATTGCTGGCTTCGTCGGGCGCACTCCTCACAAGCGCCTCGGCGAACCGTCGGATATTGCCGACGTGATCGCCGCCTTGTGCGGCCCGG
>DATAAP010000651.1:0-7136 GCA_036260035.1 Alphaproteobacteria bacterium
AGTTCTGTCGCGGCGATCCACAAGTCTTCGATCGCCTGGATCGCGAAGTCGATCGCCCGCGGCGCGTAGATCTTACCGGCTGGATCCGCTTCGCCCCAATTGAGCCGGCGCTGCTGAACGAACGACTTTCCCGACATGCTCTCCCCCGAAAAGGAACGCTGCCATGACACAGCTGCCGGACGCCCGCAACCGACGCCGGGTTGTGGCGCGCGCGGCGAGTCATTAAGGTCCCCGCCCGATGAATTTTCCGTCACCCCCGCGCGGCGCTACCGATTGGCCCGTGGTGCTGCTCATCTGCGGCGCCGGCGTGGTGGTGGCATTCCAGATCGGCAAGGCGCCGGCGGCCCTGCCGCTCGTGCGCGCCGATCTGCAGCTGAGCCTGGTGATGTCGGGCTGGGTGATCTCGATGTTCAACGTCATCGGGACGCTTCTAGGCATGATAATCGGCGCGATGGCCGATCGGCTCGGGCACCGGCGCGTGATCCTCTCCGGGCTCGGTCTGGTGGCGCTGGCGAGTCTCGCCGGTTCGGAGGTCGGCAGCGGCGCGCTCCTGCTCGCAACCCGCTTTTTCGAAGGACTCGGCTTCATGATGGTCGTGGTCGCAGCGCCGGCGCTGATCGTCCGTGCGACGGATCCGGGCCATCTGAAGCTCGCCTTCGGCGCCTGGGGCTGCTACATGCCGGCCGGCAGCGCGCTGATGATGGCGGTGGCGCCCGCATTGCTGGCGCCGTTTGGCTGGCGCGGCTTGTGGATCGCCAATGGCGTGCTCGTCGCCGTGTTCGCCGCGGCGTTGGCGCTCGCAACGCGCAAGCTGGCGCGGCCGCGCGCGTCGGCGCCACCGCCGCCGATTCTGCGCGATATCGGTGCGACCGTCACCGCGCCGGGCCCGATCCTTCTGGCGCTCGCCTTCGGGCTCTATGCGCTGAAATATCTCGTCGTGCTCGGCTTTCTGCCGACGATCCTCGTCGAATCCGAAGGGTTGTCGCTGACGGCGGCGTCCGGACTCACGGCGTTCGCGATCGCCATGAACGTGCCCGGCAACCTGGTCGGCGGCATGCTCGTCCATCGTGGCGTGAAGCCGTGGGTGTTGCTGACGGTCGCCAGCATCGTGCTTACGGTCTGCGGCTCGGCGCTCTACGAGCCGGCGCTGCCGCTCTGGCTGCGTTACCTGCTCTGCGTCGTGCTGTCTCTGGTGGGCGGCATTCTGCCGAGTTCGATCTTCGGCGCGGCGCCGGCGCTTGCGCCGAGCCCGCGGCTGGTCGCGACCACGAACGGCTTGATCATGCAAGGCTCGAATCTCGGGCAGAGCATCGGCCCGCCGACAGCGGCGGCACTGGCCGCATCGGCGGGCGACTGGCACATGACGCCGATCGTGCTCGCGAGCGCCGGGCTGGCCGGCGTTGCGGTCGCTCTGTCACTGCGCAGGCTTGAGCGCCGCGCGCGTCAGGGCTAGGACTAGGTGATGACCTGGTCGATCATCGCGCGCGATCCCGACAGCGGCGCCTTCGGCGTCGCCATCAGCACGCGTTTCTTCGCGGTCGGGGCGCTGTGCCCCTATGCCTCCGGCGGTATCGGGGCACTTTCAACGCAGGCCCTTGTCAATCCGACCTTCGGTCCGCGCGGATTACGGCTGCTCGCCGCCGGTCGTTCCGCCGCGGAGGTTGTCGCCGAGCTGATCGCCGATGACGAGGGACGCGAGCACCGGCAGCTCCACGTCATCGATCGCGACGGCCGCACCGCCGCGCATACGGGCAGCGCCTGCATCGACTGGTGTGGCCACCTTGCCGGCGAGGCGTTCTCTGTTGCCGGCAACATGCTGGCCGGTTCGCGCGTCGTTGAGGCGACGGCGCGGGCCTACCGCGACAATCTCCGCCAAGGCTTCGCAGAGCGGCTGATCCGTGCTCTCGAGGCGGGCGAAGCGGAAGGCGGCGACAAGCGCGGCAAGCAATCCGCCGCACTCCTTATCCATTCGACCGAGGAATATCCGGAGCTCAGCCTGCGCGTCGACGACCACCCGGAGCCGCTGGTCGAATTGCGGCGCCTCAACGAGAAGAGCCGTGAGCGGTTCGTCCATTTTGCGCGCTTCCTGCCGCGGCGCGACGCACCCGCCGGCATCTACGACCGCGCCGTCATTGAGGCGGAAATCGCGCGCGCCACCGCGAAGGCGGAACCGTGAGCGCGTTGCTTGAGGTCAAGGACCTTCACACCTATTTCGCCGCGGACGAGGGCGAGTTCAGGGCGGTCGACGGCGTCAGCTTCTCGCTCGATCGCGGCCGCACGCTCGGCATCGTCGGCGAGAGCGGCTGCGGCAAGAGCGTCACGTCGCTGACGATCATGGGCTTGGTGCCGCAGCCGCCCGGCCGCATCGCCGGCGGCAAGGTGATGTTCAACGGCACCGACCTGCTGCAGCTCGACAACGCCGAGATGAGCGAGCTGCGCGGCAACCGGCTGTCGATGATCTTCCAGGAGCCGATGACGTCGCTCAACCCCGTCTTCACGGTCGGCGACCAGATCATCGAGGGCATTCGCCGGCACCGAAAGGTGAGCCAGGCCGAGGCGCGCGACCGTGCGATCGAGATGCTGCGCCGCGTGCGCATTCCCTCGCCCGAGCGGCGCATCGACGAGTATCCGCACAAGCTCTCGGGCGGCATGCGCCAGCGCGTCATGATCGCCATGGCGCTCGCTTGCGATCCGCAGCTGTTGATCGCCGACGAGCCGACGACGGCGCTCGACGTCACCATCCAGGCCCAGATCCTCGAGCTGATGCGCGCCCTGCGCGACGAGCTCGGCACCGCGATTATCCTGATCACGCACGATCTCGGCATCATCGCCGAGCTGGCGCAGGATGTCGTCGTCATGTACGCAGGCCGCATCGTCGAGCAGGTCGAAGTGACCAGCTTGTTCGCCGATCCGCAGCACCCCTACACGATCGGCCTGCTCGGCTCGATCCCCAAGCTGCACGAGACGCAGGAGCGGCTCGCGGCGATCGAAGGCGTGGTGCCAAGCCCGTTGGCGATGCCGCAAGGCTGCAAGTTCAATCCGCGCTGCCCGTTCGCGGTCGAGAAGTGCCGCGCCGAGGAGCCGCCGCTGATGGAAGTGCGGCCCGGCCATCTCGCCGCTTGCTGGCGCGCCCCCTTGGAGAGACATGTGCTGTGAGCACCGCCGTCGCCCAGGCCACCGAGCCCGCCGCCCCGCTGCTGCGCGTCGAACATCTGGTCAAGCATTTCGAGGTGGGCCGCGGCTTCTTCCGCCGCTCGGGCGCGGTGGTGCGCGCGGTCGACGACATCAGCTTCGACGTCTGGCGCGGCGAGACATTGGCGATTGTCGGCGAGAGCGGCTGCGGTAAGTCGACGGCCGGGCGCTTGATTCTGCGGCTGATCGAGCCGACCAGCGGCTCCGTCACCTTCGACGGCCGCGACGTGCTGGCGCTCGACGAGCGCGGCGTGCGCAGCCTGCGCCGCGAGATGCAGATCATCTTCCAGGACCCGTATGCCTCGCTCAACCCGCGCATGACGGTTGGACAGATGCTGGCGGAGCCGCTCGTGCTGCACGGGCTCGCGTCGGGAGATAGGGTGCGCGAGCGGGTCGCCGAGCTACTGCGCATCGTGGGACTGGCGCCGTACCACGCGCAGCGCTACCCGCACGAGTTCTCGGGCGGCCAGCGCCAGCGCATCGGCATCGCCCGCGCGCTTGCGGTCGAGCCGCGCCTGATCGTCGCTGACGAGCCGGTCTCGGCACTGGACGTCTCGGTCCAGGCGCAGGTGATCAACCTGCTGCAGGACCTGCAGCGGCGCTTCGGGCTCAGCTACATCTTCATCGCCCACGATCTTGCCGTAGTGAAGCACATCGCCACGCGCGTGGCGGTGATGTATCTCGGCAAGATCGTCGAGCTTGCCGACAAGGCGGCGCTGTTCAGTCAGCCGCGCCACCCCTATGCGCAGGCGCTGCTGTCGGCCATTCCCATCCCCGATGCCGGCGTCAAGCGGCGGCGCGTGATCCTGCAGGGCGATGTGCCAAGCCCGATCAACCCGCCCAGCGGGTGCCGCTTCCATACCCGCTGCCCGTATGCGCAGGAGCGCTGCCGCACGGAGGAACCCAAGCTGGTGCCGGTAAGCGGCCACGCCACGGCCTGCCACTTCTGGCAGGAGATCGAACCGCAGGTGGTGAGGCCGCCGCCTGCCGAGAGCGGAGGCCGGGCGCGGCTTGCAAGGCTGCAATCGTTCTTCGCGCGCGGGGCGCGGCCGCAGAGCTGAATCCCGGCGCCCGCCGAGCGGACGTCAATGTCCGCGAATGCGCCGGATTACGGAGTAGGCGGCAAGCGCGACCAGGCCGCCCCCCAAAAAAATCAGAAGAATGACCATGGCGAGACCGCCGAGTATCGCCTGAAACGTGTCCCAGAAGCCGATCTGGGCGATCAGAATCGCTAGAACCAGCAGGATCAGGATTGGCATGGATCAACCTCCAGGTGGGTGACTGCGCTCGGTCGGGTCGCTGTCTTCAGCTGCTTCGATTCTTGTCCGCCGCGGCGCGGCTGCCCTCCTCGATCGCCCCCGCTGCTTCCGACCGATCGCCGCGCTCCGGCGCAGGCGGTTCCTGTGCCGCGGCGGCGGCAGGGTCGTGCACAAGATCGATACAGACGGCGAAGTGATCCGATCCGAAGGCTTCGAGGATCTGCAGCCGCCCGAGGCGGAAGCTCGCATCGTGGAATACGTGGTCCAGCGGCCATCGCGCGAACGGGTATCCGGCATGGAAAGTCGGATAGATCCCGCGGCCGACGCGCGGATCGAGAAGCCGGCCGGTCCGCTGGAACAGCCGCGTGGTGTGTGACCAGGCCACATCGTTGAGATCGCCGCATACAATGGCCGGCCTCCCGGCGCGGCTGACGTCGCTGGCGACGAGAAGGAGTTCGGCATTGCGCTCCTCGACATCGGTCGCCGGCTTCGGCGGTTCCGGATGGATGCAGTAGAGGTCGAACTGACGGCCCGATCGCAGGCGGACGCGGGCGAAAATCGATGGGATGCCCTGCGTCACGCGATCCTGAACCAGGATGTCGGTCAGGGGTAGCCGCGAGAACAGCAGCATCCCGTAGGTATTCTCGAGCGGGTGACGGACGGTTTGCGTATAACCGCGCCGCAGCACTGCCAGCTGCCTGTCCCACCAACGATCCGCTTCAACCGCGAGGACGAGATCGGGGTCTTCACGCTGGATCAGACGCAGGAAGGAATCGGCATTGCGGTTGTCCTGCAGGAGGTTCGCGATGAGCAACCTGACGGTGTTCTCCGGATCGGACTGCTCCGCGGCAATTGCCTGGACGGGATGGAACGGCGTGTAGGGATAGATACGCCAAGTCTGCAACGCCAGGCAGCCGAGGCTCGCCGCGAGCAGCAGGCCGCCCGCGGCATTCGGCTGGACGAACGCGATCTGGCTGGCGATGGCGAGGGCGAGGCCGATCGCGATCTGAAGGCGTGGGAACTCCCAGATCCGGACATACCATTTCGGGCTCTTCACGACCGGCGCCAGCGTGACCCCGATCAGCGCGAGAGAGACCACCCATGTCAGGGCCGCCGGCACCATAGCGTGACAACGCAGAAACGGGCGTTTGGGGTCGCAAAGACGCGGTCAGGGCCGCGGCGGGCGTTGCTTGCGGTGCGCCCGGCCGCACCTCAAAGCGATATCGACGGTCCGAACCGCCAGCGCGCATGGCCCTCGTCTCCTCTCTTTGCCACGCCCGGACAAACTTGCTACCCTTCCGCCCATAACGATCAGACCACTGACGATCAAGGGGAAGGCTTCAATGGCCAAGCGTCCGCTATTCCTACTCGCTGCCGCATTCGCGCTGTTTGCCGGCACCGCATCCGCGCAGACCACGCTGCGCTTTGGGCTCGCCGAGGACCCGGACATTCTCGATCCGACCCTGGCGCGCACCTTCGTCGGGCGCATCGTGTTCTCGGCCTTGTGCGACAAGCTGTTCGACATCGACGAGAAGCTCAACCTCGTGCCGCAGCTCGCCACAGGCTACGAATGGTCGGGCGACAACAAGTCGGTCCTGATCAAGATACGCCAGGGGGTCACCTTCCATGACGGCGAGAAACTCGACGCCGAAGCAGTGAAGTTCAGCCTAGAGCGCCACAAGACGATGCAGGGCTCGAACCGGCGCGGCGAGCTGGCCCCGGTGCAGTCCGTCGAGGTCGTCGACCCGCAGACCGTGAAGCTCAACCTCACGGCGCCGTTCGCGCCGCTGCTGGCGCAGCTCGCGGACCGCGCGGGCATGATCGTCTCGCCGAAGGCAGCGCAGGCGGCGGGCGACAAGTTCGGCGCCAACCCGGTCTGCGCAGGTCCGTTCAAGTTCGTTGAGCGCGTGGCGCAGGACCGCATCGTGGTCGAGAAGTTCGCGAACTACTGGGACAAGGGGCGCATCCATATCGACCGCATCGTCTACTTGCCGATTGTCGACGCGACCGTGCGCCTCGCCAACATGCGCGCAGGCCAGCTCGATTTCATCGAACGCTTGGCCGCCTCCGACGTGCCATCGCTTAAAAACGACAACCGCTTCAAGATCTCGAAGATCGTCGAAATCGGCTACCAGGGCATCACGGTCAATATCGGCAAGAGCGAGCAGGCCCAGAAGAACCCGCTCGGCAGGGACCGCCGGGTGCGCGAAGCGTTCGAGCTTGCGCTCGATCGCGACGCCATCGTGCAAGTGGTCATGGAAGGCGAGGCGCAGGTCGGCAACCAGTGGGTCGCGCCCAGCAATTCGTTCTACGCGAAGAACGTACCGATCCCGAAGCGCGACGTCGCCAGGGCGAAGGCGCTGCTCAAGGAATCCGGCGTCGCCAATCCGAGCTTCACCTTGATGACGCCGACGACATCCGACGCGCAGAAGATCGCGCAGGTCGTGCAGGCGATGGCGCAGGAAGCCGGCTTCGACGTCAAGATCCAGTCGACCGAGTTCTCAACCTCCCTGAACCTTGCCGATAAGGGCGAGTTCGACGCCTATGTGCTGGCGTGGAGCGCGAAGGCCGCTGCGAAGAGGAGCACGGCACGTCTCATCGGAGCCTCCTTCCCTCTGCCGCCGCGGCGCGAGCGCTCAGTTCATCTAGAGGTCCTGCACGCGCACGAGACCGTCGGGAATGGTG
>DATAAP010000652.1:0-10057 GCA_036260035.1 Alphaproteobacteria bacterium
GAGGAGCGCGTCGCGCATAGGTCGTCGGTCCTGTTTTCGGGATACCGGGCATCAAGTCGTATAGACGTCTACTTCGCTCCGTCGCGCATGACCGCCTGGATTGAATTTGCAGCCGCGACGGATATAGGTATTGAGAAGAGCGTACCGCCACCGGTCGGCAGAACGATTGTCGTGCGATGCATGAACGATATGTGCATGCAGGAAAACAACGGCGCCTTTCGGCACGACCGTATCTACTGACTCGATGTTCGCTGGCACAATCGTCTGCTTGTCAGTGGCGTTCGAATCTTGTCCTTCCACCGGACCGCGATGAGTCGGTTCAACGGGCAGAAGCGGGCCACGATGTGTGCCGGGATAAACGATGAGGCCGCCATTCTCAGGTCGTACATCCGTCAGAGCCGCCCATGCTGACGCAAACGCGTTCGGATCTGCCTGTACGAAGAAATTGTCCTGATGACGCGCAAACCCCTTGGTTCCGGGACGGCAGTAGAAGAACTCGCTTTGCAAGCCACTGACTCGGCCGCCAACAAGTCGCTCCATGATCGCAATGAGCTCAGGCTTGGCCATCGCCTTGTAAAAGGCGGGCATGCTCCGGTGCGGCTGCATGGCGGGACGGGTGGACCCGCCGACGAAGGAGGGCAGGGTCTTCGCGGCCGCGACCAGTTCGTCGCATTCGGCAGCGCTGAAGATGCCTGGCACGATCATGTAGCCGTTCGCCGCATAGGCCTCGAAATCGACTGACTGCGGCGCAGCAGCGCGGGCGACAGCAGACGACATTCGAGAGGAGTTTTTCGCCACAGGCATGATCGAGTTTTGCGCAGCGGATGTTAAGGAATCGTAACGTTAATAATGGGTTACCTCTCGAATGCGCCCGAGATTCAGCGCGAACCGGAAGCCACTGCGCGCGCAGGCGCGATGTTGGCCAGCCACCAGTCGATGGTCCGCCTGATCCCGTCCTCGAGAGACGTCGCCGGCTTCCAGCCAAGCACGCGCTCCGCCTTGCTGCAGTCGAGATGCAAGGACGTGGGGATGCTCGGCTGCGAGAGATCATGCTCGATGCGCAGATTGCGGCCGGAGATACGGTTGATCTTCGCGACCAGGTCCTTGACCTTCGTCGCGCTTCCGAGTCCGCAGCAGAAAAGCTCGTACGGCGTCTCCTGCTTGCGGATCGCGCGGTCGACGAAATCGACGAGATCGCCGACATAGAGCAGGTCGCGCGCCTCCTCGCCGGCGCCCCAGACGGTGATCTTGCCGTCCGTCGCCGATAGGACTTTCGTCACGGTCGCGCCGAAGACATGGCTGCGCTCGAGATCGAACTTGTCGTGCGGCCCATAAATGTTCGAATGGCGGATCGCCGTATACCGCGTGCGTCCGAGGCCCGCGTAGAATTCGCAGAGCTTCTCGACATAGACCTTCGTCCAGCCTACGCCGAAGTATCGGGGGTGGATTCCGCGGTGCGCGTCGAAATCGTCTTCGCTCAGCGCCTTCTCGCTCGACGGATACATCACCGTGCAGGAGAAGAACACGACATGCTTGACACCGTGGTCGTGCGCCGCGCGGAAGAGGAGCGAGTTCATGACCGCATTATCGGTCACATGGATGTAGGGGCGCGTGACGATGTCCTTGGAACCTGAGGTCGTCGCAGCCGCCTGCACAATGGTGTCGACGCCGCGAATCGCCCGCTCGACGTCGGCCGGATTGGTCAGGTCCGCCTTGATCCAGTCCAGCCCGGTGCAGACGAAGGGCGGCCGCTTGTTATAGACGCCGACCACGTCATAGTCGGGATTGCCGGCAAAGGTTTCTGCGATATTGCGACCAATGAAGCCGGTCGCGCCGCAGATCAGGATTCTACGCTTCGCCATGTGGGTCTCTCTTGTCTAAGAGCGCCGACGGACCCATTGTCACCGCGCCCCTGCTATGGGCAGGATCGCGCCGCTGACATAATCAGGCGCGTCGAACAGTAGCCACTCGACCGACCGCGCCACTTCCTCCGGCCGGCCCGGACGGCCGAGCGGCAGGTTCGCGGCCAGCTGGGCGCGGCGCTCGGGCGCCAGCCCCGCATGCATGTCCGTCTCAACCACACCAGGGCTCACTGCGTTCACGCGCACGCCATCGCCGGCAAGCTCGCGCGCAAGCCCGATCGTGAAGGTGTTGAGCGCCGCCTTACTGGCAGCATAGGCCGTCAGCCGATTGCCGCCGAACACCGCCGCCTGCGAGGACACATTCACGATCGCGCCGCCCGAGCCGCCGGCCGAGCGCGCCATTCGTCGGATCGCGTGCTGGGCGGCGTCCATCGCGCTCAGGACGTTCACGCGGAAAATCTTCTCGATGTCCGGTAGCGGCAGCGTTGCAAAGTCAGCCGCGCCGCCATCGACACCGGCATTGTTGACGAGGCCGACGACGCGTCCGACGCGGTCGGCCGCCTCGAATAGCCGTGCCGGCGTGCCAGGATCGCCGAGATCCATCTTGTGCGGAACCGCCGTGCCGCCAGACGCTTCTATCTCGCTGGCAAGCGCGGAGGCCGCGTCGTCGCGCGCAGCGTAGTTGAAAACTACGGCGCAGCCGCGCGCTGCAGCGGCACGCACGCAGGCGGCGCCGATGCCGCGCGCCGCTCCGGTGATCACCACCACATTCCGTTGGAATTTCATCGTCAGCCCGCGCGATCTTGCCGCCGCTCAACGGGCGGCAGCGGCGGGAACCAGGACGGGTTCCGTGAAGGCGTTGTAGCGCTTCTCCACTTCATGGCGGTGAGCAGCGAACCACGTCATCGTCTCGCGGATGCCGTCCTCGATGGAGATCTCGGGCTTGAAGCCGTAGCGCTCGGCCCGCGTCGTATCCATGAGCCGCTTTGCGTCGCCGGACGGCTTGCTCGTATCCCAGACGATCTCCGGCCGCGCAGGCAGGCTTGCGGCGACAATCTCGACGACCTCTCGGATGGTGACCCCAGTGCCGCTGCCGAGGTTCAAGGGCTCGTTGATGCCGTGCTCGACCGCCAGCATCATGCCCCGCGCCACATCCCGCGCATGGATGAAATCCCGCACCGGCGATCCATCGCCCCAGACGACGAGCGGGTCCTCGCCATCCATCGCGCGGCGGATCAGCGACGGAATCACCATTGCATTCGCCGGATCGAAATTGTCATAGGGTCCATAGACGTTCGCAGGCCGGACGATCGAGAGCCGGTCCCAGCCGTATTCGATCCGATAGGCGTCTGCCTGCAGCTCGCCCATGCGCTTCGCCCAGCCCGCAAAACGGTCGTTCGGCGACGGGAATGTCTTCCACACGTCGTCTTCACGGAAGACCTCGGCAGGCGCGTAGACGCCGACGCTAGACGTGAACAGAAAGCGCTCGACGCCGCAACGGCGCGCCGCTTCCATCATGTTGATCGAGAACATCAGCGTCGGGACGAAGAAGCTCGCCGGCCGCCGGGCCGTCATCGCCGGCGAGCCCTTGACGCCGGCGAGCTGGAACACGATCTCCTGACCCTTCGCGACTTCCAGGCACTCACCGAACTCGCGAAGGTCCACGCGCTTGAATCTTGCCGCCGGATGCGCCCGGCTCCTATCGTCGAGCGAGGCGATCGTCACGATGGCGCCGGCGTCGACCAGCATCTCGACCAGCGGCCTGCCGATCAGGCCGGTGCCGCCCGTCACCAAGACTCTCTTGCCGCGATAAAAGCTCATGTTCACGCCCGCTGCGCTGCTGTTTCGTTTCGACTAGCCGCCGAGCACTTTGAGATGCCCGCCCTTGCCGGGCTGATCTGCGCCGTAGCGGCGGAAGTCGCGCCGCTTATGCGCGGTCTGCGAGTAGCGCGGCGGGTCGTAGAAGATGAGCTGCGTGCCGCTGCGTTCCAGCTGCACGGGCACATACAGGAGTTCCGAGAGCGCCGAGAAGACCTTCACATGGTCCTCCGGCCGCACGAAGAACAGCATGAACCCGCCGCCGCCTGCGCCCAGGAGCTTGCCGCCGAGGGCCCCCGCAGCCATGGCGCGTGCGTAGATGTCGTCGATGAACACCGGCGCGACCCTGTCGGACAGGCTGCGCTTGATCTGCCAGGACGCATGCAAAAGGCGCCCGAACTCGGCGAGATCGCCCGAGCCCGCGAGCACGGCCTCGGCATACCCAACCAGGCGGTGCATCTCCTCCAGCTCGCGCTGCCGGTTCGGAATGGCCTGAATCTGCGCCCGCGCGATGTCGGAAGCCGTGCGCGACACGCCGGTGTAGAACAGAAGCAGGTGGCGCTCGAAGGCCTCGATCCGCTCGGCCGTCAGCACGAGCGGCCGAACCTGGAAGCTGCCGTCGCGGCGCAGGTCGATCCGGTTCAGCCCACCCCAGGCCGTCTCGATCTGATCTTGTACGCCGACGTTCTCGCGGAGAATCTCCTGCTCGACGTAGATCGCACGCTTGGCAAGCTCCTCCTTGGAGACCATCTCGCCGCGGAGCGCATGCACGGCATGCAGCAGCCCCACCGTGAACGCCGAGCTGGAGCCAAGGCCGGATCGCGCCGGCAGATCGCCTGCGTGGTGAATCTCGACGCCTTCGTCGATCTTCAAGTGTCGCATAACGGCATTGATCGCCGGATGCTCGATTTCGCTGTTGTCGTCCACAAGCTCGATCTTCGACCACACCACGCGACTGAGGTTCTCGAAGAACGGCGGCATGAACCGGCAGGTGATGTAGCAATAACGGTTGATTGTCGTCGCCAGGACAGCACCGCCATGCTCGCGGAACCAGGCGGGATAGTCGGTTCCGCCGCCGAAGAACGAGATGCGATAAGGCGTGCGGCTGATGATCACGCGCGCCCTCCGGCGAAAAATTCATCGGCGGCGGCAAGCGACGCCGGCGTTCCGATGTCGATGAAGGGCACGTCGAATTTCGCCGCGTAGAGCCCGCGTCCAACCAGGGCCGGAAGAACCTCTCGCTCGAGGCTCACGGGCCGGCCGGCGGGAATCGCGGCAAGGGCCTCGCGCGCGAACAGGTACACGCCGGCATTGATCCACTCGGCCATGCCGTCGGGCTTCTCGTCGAACGCCATGACCGCGCCGTTGGCCTCCCATTGAACTACGCCGAACCGGCCCGGCTCCGGTGCCCGCACGGCGGCGATGGTGGCTGCGGCGCCCCGGGCACGGTGCACCGACAAGAGTTCCGCGAAGTCGATCTCCGCGATCGAGTCGCCGTTGAGAACGAGCACCGGATCGGAGCGCGTGGACAGCGCGCCAGCTCGCGCCGCGCCGCCGGTGCCCAGGGGTTTGTCCTCGGTCGAAACCACGACTTGAGTCCGCGCGTTCGCGTAAGCGCGCAACGCTGCCTCGACATCAGCGGCGCGGTGGCCCGCCGCCAGGACGACGCGGCGAACCCCAGCCTCGCCCAGGCGATCGAGGACATGGCAGAAGAAGGGTTTGCCCGCGACGGTCGCGGTGACCTTCTGCCGGCCCGGCAGAGCGCTCGCCAGCCGCGTGCCTTGCCCGCCGGCAAGGATGATGGCGTCGAGCTGCGCGACCATCGCCCCTCCTCAACGCACCAGGAACGCGCCGCTTTCGCGACGGATGCGGTCGCGCCAATAACCGAGCAAATCGCGCATCGTCGTCTCGAAGGGAATCTCCGGCGCCCAACCGGTATGGGCCGTGAACTTGCGCGTGTCCGGCACCTGAAGGTCGGCATCGATCGGCCGCAGCCGATCCGGATCGACTTCGATCCGGATCTGGTTCGCCTTCGGCGAGAAACCGATTAGGGTGTTCAGGATCTCCCCAACCGTGCAGCTGTGCGTGCCGCCGATGTTGTAGTAGGCGCCCGAGGTCGGCTTGACCGTCACGAGCATGAAATAGGCGCGCACCGCGTCCCGCACGTCGGCGATCGTGCGCAGTGACTTCAGGTTTCCGACCTTGACGACGGGAGCCATCTTCTCCGCCTCGATCATCGCGATCTGTTTGGCGAAGCTCGACTCGGCGAAGACATCGCCGCGGCGCGGTCCGGTGTGCGTGAACATGCGCGTGGTCATCACGGTCATCCCGTACGCCTCGGCGTAGAACCGGCCGACGAGGTCTGTGCCGACCTTGGAGATCGCGTAGGGCGAAGCGGGATGGAACGAGCACTCCTCGCCGATCGGGAGCTTCTCCTTCGAGACGCGGCCGAAAACCTCGGACGAGGCGCAGATATGCACGACCGCCTGGGGGCAGGTCGTACGGAGCGCCTCCAGCACACGCGTGGTGCCCTGGATATTCGTGTCATAGGTGTCGAGCGGCGATTCGAAGCTTGTGCGCGGGAAGCTCTGAGCGGCGAGATGGAAGACGTAGTTCGGCTGCGCCTTGCGGACGACATCCTGCACGGCCAGCGTGTCGCGCAGATCGCCATAGAGCAGGAACACGCGGTCCTTGCGATTGATCCGGTCGATGAGAGTCTCAAGGTTGTCCAGCGGGCTGCGCCACCGGATCATCCCGTAGACATCCCAGTCGGTGTTGGCGATCAGATACTCGGCCAGGTGCGACCCGACCATTCCCGTGATCCCAGTGATCAATGCCCGTTTCCTGGCCATGTGTCGCATCGCGAGGCCGCCGCGACCGGCCTCAGGCGAGCCCCTTCGAAGCCATGAACGAGGCGACCGTGGCGGTTACGTGATCGCGCGCGGCCTTGTCGACCGCCTGGTGGTTGCCGAACGTCACGCCGCCTTTCATGACCTGCGTCGAATGCTTGAGATCGCCGACGACGCGATGGTCGAACAGCTTCATGGCAGGCTGCACGGCAATATTGCCGGCGATGATCGGCCGGGTCTCGATGCCGGCCTCGTTCAGAAACGCCATGAACTCGCGCACGCCGAACGGCGCCGAGTCCTTCAGCGTCATCGGGAAGCCGAAGCAGGAGGACCGTCCCTTCGGCGTTTCGGTCTGGAACAGGAAGAATTCGGACCAGCGGGCGAGGTCCTTGCGCCACGCCGCCGTGTTCTCCCGCCGCTGGTCGACGAACCGCGCGAGCTTCGGCAGCTGCACCGAGCCGAATGCGCCCTGGAGCTCCGTGGCGCGCAGGTTGTAGCCCACGTTGATGAACAGGAAGCGGGGATCGATCTCCGGATAGCGCTTCAGGTAGCGGTCGCGGTCCTCGAGCTCGCGGGTCCAGCCATGGGCGCGCAGCGCGCGCATCACTTCGGCGAACTCGAAATCGTCGGTCACGCACATGCCGCCCTCGAGCGTTGTCATGTGGTGAGAGAAGTAGAAGCTGAAGGTGCCGACGCGCCCGAACTTGCCGGCCGCCTTGCCGTCGTAGGAGGCGCCCAGCGCCTCGCAGCAGTCCTCGATGAGCTCGAGGTGGCGACGTTGGCAGATGTCCACGATCGCGTCCATGTCGCACGGGTTACCGTAGACATGGACGAGCATGACCGCGCGCGTACGCGGCGAGATGGCGCGCTCGACCTCGTTGGGGTCGATGTTGAGCGTGACCGGGTCGATATCGACGATGACCGGCTTCAGGCCGCATTGGACCAGAGGCCACACGGTCGTCGACCAGGAGAGCGCCGGAACGATGACCTCGTCTCCCGGCTTCAAGCGGTTCTCCGCGGCGGGATTGGCGATTGCCGCGACGGCCAGCAGATTCGCCGAGGATCCGGAGTTGTTCATGATCGCATGCTTGTGGCCGAAGCGGTCGGCGTACTCGCGCTCGAACGCCCTGACCTTCGGCCCCATCGTCACCTTCGTCGACAGCAGCACATCGACGGCGGCATTGATCTCCTCGGTCGAGAAAGTGGGCTCATGCAGGCGGACGACAGGATCGTTGGCCTTGAAGCGGAAGTCGTGATTGGCCTCGCAATAGGCCTGGATAGCCGCATGCACGTTCGAAAGCAGTTGCTCGTTGTTCGGATTCATCAGAAGGGTCCCCTGAATTCAGCGATCTCCGCCGCCTCGGCCGCGTGCGGCACCCAGTCCGAGCCGCCGCCCCGCACCATGGCGTGAGCCTTCGTGGCGATCGTGCGGCCGGTGGGATAGAAGAGATTCTCGAGAGGCTTAGTGGTCGGGCACGGCGCCGGCGCAAAGCCCAGCCGCGCCACGCGCGGGACGCGGCCGTCCTGCAAGCGCTCCGTGACCGCGGCGATGATCTCCGCCGATGCGCCGCATCCGGTCCAGTCGTTGTCGACCACGAGCAGGCGCCCGGTCCGCTCCGCGGACCCGGCGATTGTCTCGATATCGAGCGGCGCGAGGCTCACCGGGTCGATGACCTCGGCATAGATTCCCTCGGCCTCGAGATGGGCCTTCGCGCGCAGCGCCTCGACCACCATGTGGCTGATCGCGACGATCGTGATGTCGTCGCCCGAGGCCAGCACGCGCGCCTTACCGAACGGGACTTCATAAACGCGCTCTGGAACGATGCCCAGGATGTTGTAGAGCATGCGATGCTCCATGAAGATCACCGGGTTGTCGTCCCGGATGGCAGCGATCAAGCAGCCCTTCGCGTCATGCGGAGTCGTCGGCGCGACAACCTTAAGCCCGGGAACGTGCATGAACATCGAGTGCAGGGACTGCGAGTGCTGCGGCCCCTGGCCCCAGCTCCGGCCGATCACGCCGCGGACGACAATGGGCGCCTTGACAGCGCCTGCGAAGGTGTAGCTGGCTTTTGCCGCCACATTGACGAGCTGGTTCATGCACAGCATCAGGAAGTCCATACGCTGGTGCACATGGATCGGCCGCAGGCCGGCGAAAGCCGCGCCCACGGCGACGCCGGTCATCGCGTCCTCGGCGAGCGGCGTGTCGAAATTGCGCTCCGGGCCGAATCGCTTGTGCAAGTCGAGCGTCGTGCCGTAGAGGCCGATCGGGTCGTCGACGCCGAGCCCGAACACGAAGACGCTCGGATCGCGCTCCATCTCCTGTGCAGTCGCCTCGTAGATCGCCTGCGCGTAGGTAAGTTCGCGCTCAGCCATGGAAGACGTCCGCAACGAGTTCGTCGCCTCCGGGGAACGGGCTCCGCTCGGCGAACTCAAAGGCATCCGCGATCTCGATCTCGATCTCCGCGTCCAGCATCGTGCGCGTCGGGATCGGCAGCGACTCGCCGATCTGCGCTATCGGATCGCGCGCCTTCCACTGGTCGATCTCGGACTGCGTGCGATAGCCGAGCACCGTGTCGCCGCCCGGCCCGACATGGCGGCAATAGCGATAGGTCATGACCTCGATGAACTGCGGCCCCTCGCCGCGTCGAATGGCCTCGACCGCATCCTTAGCGGCGGCATTGATGGCAAGGACATCGCCGTCCTCAATCCGCCGCGCAGGCATCCGGTACGAGGCCGCGCGCCGCGACAGATCCGGTTCAACCGCGCGATCCCGCACATGCGAGTGGATGGCGTAGAGATTGTTTTCGCAGACGAACAGGATCGGCAGCCGCTTGAGCGCCGCGAAGTTCATGCTTTCGTGAAAGGTGCCTTCCTCGGTTGCGCCGTCGCCGAAAAAGGCGACGGTAACCCGGTCCGCCCTCTTGTATTTCATCGCGAAGGCATGGCCGACCGCCTGCGGGATCGTGGTTCCGACGATGGCCGATGTGCCCATGAATCCCGCTGCGACGTCGATGAGATGCATGGAGCCGGCCTTGCCGCGGGCGCATCCGTCCGCCTTGCCGTACAACTCTGCGATCATGGCCCGCAGATTCCCGCCTTTCGCGAGATAGGCCGCGTGGCCGCGATAGGTCGCGAAGACGACGTCGTCGGGACGCAAGGCATCGCAGACTCCAACGGATGCCGCCTCTTGACCGGTCGAGAGATGCACCGGGCTCTTGATCTTGTCGGTCGGATAGACGCGTTCGATCTGCTCCTCGACCCGGCGGATGCGCCGCATGGCGCGATAGAGGCGCACTGCGTGCTCAGAGGAGCCGCTGTCCGCCTGCGCGCCCGGTTGCGCGATGCCAACCGGCGGTTGCCGCTGGCCGTCGGCGGCCGATGCGGCCGCATCGATGCGGTGCTGGCGCGATGTGTTGGAGCGAGAGCCCATGATCTAGTGCTGTCAATGACGCGAGAACGCCGTCTCTTGCAAACGCCCCGATGGACCCCCGGCGCCACAGTTAAGGTGAACGGACGATAACCTTAAGA
>DATAAP010000653.1:0-4243 GCA_036260035.1 Alphaproteobacteria bacterium
CTTGTCTCCGGGTGGTCGCCGGCCGGGCAGGGGGCGGGCGGTGTCAGCCGTTCAAGCGGCCAGCTTCTGCTCGACGTAGTCGCACAAGCTGCCGACCGTCGCGAAGGTGTCGGCGCTGATGTCGTCGTCCTCGACCGTGAAGCCGAAGCGCTCCTCGATCGCCGTCAGTACGGTGAGCACTGCCATCGAATCGAGCTCCGGCACGCTGCCGAGCAGGCGCGTGTCGACCGTGAAGCCCTTGGCGCGGTCGCCCAGCTGCAGGCAGTCGCGCAGGATCGTCTTGACCTCATCGATCGTCGCCATGTTCGAACCGGTCCTCGTGTTGGGCAGCGGGGTATTGCTAACGCGAAGGCCTTAAAAATTAACCAACGCTAACGGCCGGCCTGGCCGGCGGCGCCTGTTCTTAGGCGATCCGGGGCCCGCATTTCAACCCGGGGCTGATCATGGCGATGCCGCCGCGGCATCATGTTTTGGTAACATCTGTGACCGACATTGCCAGATCGGCCTTCTCACCCGGCATCCGAGCCGGCCTTCCTCCAAGCGGCGAATGAGATTTTTTGAGAAGCTCCGGACCGTTTTTCAGGAGTTCGGCGCCTTGGCGCCGCTCTACCTGCTGAACCGGCTATGCGAGGGGACGCTGTGCGGGGTTTATGCCTATCGCCTCGTGGCGCAGCCGGTCGCACCCCGGCCGATGCTGCCGCAGGCGCGCGGCCGCACGATCGAGGTGCGCAGGATGGAGCCCGGCGACCCGGACTTCGCCGGGCTGCCGCTGACGCAGGCGGTTCTCGACTACCGCTTCGACCAGGGCGCCATCTGTTTCGGTGCCTTCAAGGGCGGTTCGGTGATCGGCTGCATCTGGCTGTGCCTGGGTCCTTATTTCGAAGACGAGGTCCGCTGCCGCTTCGTGCCGGTGGGCGCCTCCTGGGATTTCGACGTATATCTGCGGCCTGAGCATCGTGTCGGGTTCGCCTTCGCCCGCCTGTGGGACGAGGCGAACGCCTTCCTGCGTGGACGCGGCCTGCATTGGTCGATCAGCCGCATCTCGGTGCTGAACACGAAGTCCCTGGCCGCGCACGACAAACTGGGGATCCGCACATTGGGCACAGCGGTCTTCCTGCGGATCGGCCGGTTCCAGGCCATGCTGTCCTCGCTGCCGCCGTTCGTCGCCTGTTCGGCGTCGAACGCTGGGGCACCGATCCTCGTCCTGCGGGCGCCTTCGAGCGCGCCGGAACGGGTTGAGAATCCAGTCAGCGCAGAGGGTTAGAGGCAGCACGCCGGCATCTTCCGGTCGCCTGAGTTTCACTAGAAATTTACCATAAACCTACAATAGTCTCCGCGCCCAGCGCACCATCCCGGCGGTCTTCATGTCAGAACTGCTCCCCGAATTGATCTTCAACACTGCGAGCCGTGCGCCGAAAGCACCCGCCCTCAGCTACGCCGGCGAGACGTTGACCTACGAGGCGCTGGCCGAGCGCGTGCGCACCGCCGCGCGCGGGCTTATCGAGGCTGGCATCGGCCGCAGCGAGCGCGTCGGCATCTATCTCGAAAAGCGGATGGAGACCGTCATCGCGATGTTTGCCGCCGCAGCAGCCGGCGCGGTCTTCGTACCGATCAACCCGCTGCTGCGCGCACGCCAGGTTGGCCACATCCTGCGTGACTGCAATGTGCGCATCTTCATCACGTCGGCCGACCGCCTGAACGGCCTCGAGCTCGATTTCAAGGAGTTCCACGACGTCCGCTCGGTCGTGCTGGTCGACGAGAAGTCGGACGGCTGGAAGGCGCCGAGCTGCCCCGCGATGACTTGGGCGCAGTTGATGGGGCAGGGCGAGAAGAGCACCGTGCCGCCGCACCGCGTCATCGACGTCGACATGGTATCGATCCTCTACACTTCGGGCAGCACCGGGCTGCCCAAGGGCGTGGTGCTGTCCCACCGCAACATGGTGGCCGGTGCGAAGAGCGTCAGCACGTATCTCAAGAACACGCCGGACGACCGCATCCTGTCGGTGCTGCCGCTCAGCTTCGACGCCGGCTTCAGCCAGCTCAGCACCGCCTTCAATGTCGGCGCCTGCGCGGTGCTGATGAACTATCTGCTGCCGCAGGATGTCATCAAGGCGGCGGTGCGCGAGAAGATCACCGGTCTGGCCTGCGTGCCGCCGCTATGGATCCAGCTCGCCCAGCTCGATCTCAGCGGTGCCGCGAAGACGCTGCGCTACTGCACCAACACTGGTGGCCGCATGCCGCGCGCCACACTCGACAAGCTGCGCGCAGGCCTGCCGAACACGCAGATCTTCCTGATGTACGGCCTGACTGAGGCGTTCCGCTCGACCTATCTCGATCCGCAGGAACTCGACCGCCGCCCGGACTCGATCGGCAAGGCAATCCCGAATGCCGAGATCCTCGTCGTGCGGCCGAACGGCGAACTTTGCGCGCCTAACGAGCCCGGCGAGCTGGTGCATCGCGGCGCACTGGTGGCGCTCGGTTATTGGAATGATCCGGAGAAGACCAAGGAGCGCTTCAAGCCGGTGCCGAACCAGCTTTCCGGCCTGGTGATCCCGGAACTCGCGGTATGGTCGGGTGACACGGTGCGCATGGACGAGGAAGGCTTCCTCTATTTCGTCTCGCGTCGCGACGAGATGATCAAGACGTCCGGCTACCGCGTGAGCCCGACGGAAGTCGAGGAGGCGATCTATGCCACGGGTCTGGTGGGTGAGGTGGTCGCGTTCGGAGCACCCCATCCCGTGCTCGGCGAGGCGATCGTCGTGATCGCCACACCGCCCAGCTCCGGCACGCTCGATGCAGATGCGGTGATCCGCGAGATGAAGGCGAAGGTCCCGCCCTACATGGTGCCGCACAAGATCATCGAGCGCGCGGCGCTGCCGCGCAATCCGAACGGCAAGATGGACCGCAAGCAGCTTTCCACCGAGGTCGGCAACCTGTTCCCCGGAGCGGCGGCGTGAACGCGCCCGCAAGCCGCACGCACCCGCCGCACGGCTTCGCCGTCGCTGACGGCTGCCTGCAGGTTGGCGGCATCCCGGTGACGCGGCTCGCCGACCGCGTCGGCAGCACGCCATTCTTCGCCTATGACCGCCAGCTCATCACGCGCCGCATCGAGGCGCTGCGCCGCGCGTTGCCGAAGGTCGTGCACCTGAACTACGCGATCAAGGCGAATCCGATGCCGGCGGTGGTGCAGCATCTGGCGGGCCTCGTCGACGGCTTCGATGTCGCCTCCGCGCTGGAGATGCGCACGGCCCTTGATACGACCATGCCGGCGACACGCGTGAGTTTCGCCGGCCCGGGCAAGACGCGCGCGGAGATCGCGCAGGCGGTTGCCGCCGGCATCATGCTCTCGATCGAATCGGAGACGGAACTTGCCGCCGCGGCGGAGTTCGCGGCGGCGCAGAAGACGCGTGCGCGCATCGAGATCCGCGTCAATCCCGACTTTGAGCTGAAGTCCTCCGGCATGAAGATGGGCGGCGGGCCGAAGCAGTTCGGGATCGATGCGGAAAAGGTGCCGCAGATCCTCTCGCGGCTTGACCGCAAGCATCTCGAGTTCGAAGGCTTCCACATCTTCTCCGGCTCGCAGAACCTGCGCGCCGAGGCGCTGTACGAGGCGCAGAAGAAGACGGTCGACCTCGCGATCCGGCTCGCCGATGCAGCACCCGAGAAGGTGCGCGTGGTCAATATCGGCGGCGGCTTCGGCATTCCGTATTTCCCCGGCGATATGCCGCTCGACCTTGACGTCGTCGGGCGCGGGCTGGCGGAGGTCCTGCCGGCGCTGAGCAAGCGCCTGCCCGAGGCGCGCATCGTCGTGGAGCTCGGCCGCTACATCGTCGGCGAGGCGGGCGTCTACATCGCGCGCGTCATCGACCGCAAGGAATCGCGCGGCCAGGTCTTCCTCGTGACAGATGGCGGCCTGCACCACCAGCTCGCGGCCTCGGGCAATTTCGGCCAGGTGATCCGCAAGAACTACCCGGTCGCGATCGCCAACAAGATGGACCGCGCGCCAGCCGAGCAGGCAAACGTGGTCGGCTGTCTGTGCACGCCGCTCGACCTGCTTGCCGACAAGATGGAGCTGCCGCGCGGCGAAATCGGCGATCTCATCGCCGTGTTCCAGTCCGGCGCCTACGGGCTGACGGCCAGCCCGACCATGTTCCTGAGCCACCCGGCGCCGGCCGAGATTCTCGTCTAGGCGCCGCCGCGTGCATTTCGGGGGGAGCTACGTGACGACGGGACTTCGTTGTTG
>DATAAP010000654.1:0-6447 GCA_036260035.1 Alphaproteobacteria bacterium
CTGAAATAGTCCTAAGGTTAATGAGCACCCGGCGCGCGCCGCGCTCTAGAACTTCTCGACCCACGGCCGTAGCTCAACTTCCCACGTCCAGGCGCTGCGGTGCTGCCGGTGAACGTGTAGATAGGTCTCAGAGATCGCCGCTGGGTTGAGCATCCCGTCGGGCCCGCGATCCTCGCCGACATGCGACGGCCCGGCGATGCCGCCGTCGATCACGAAATGCCCGACATGGATGTTTTTCGGCGCCAGCTCGCGCGCCATGCTTTGCGCTAGGCCGCGCAGCGCGAACTTGCCCATCGCGAAGGGTGCCGACTGCGGATAGCCCTTGACGCTCGCCGAGGCACCGGTGAACAGGATCGTGCCGCGGCCTTTCCCCAGCATGAGCTTCGCCGCGCGCTGTCCGACGAGGAAGCCGCCGAAAGCACTCACCTTGATCGCCTGCTCCACCGCTGCGGGATCGAGCTCTGTCAGCGGCCCGCGCACCCGGCCGCTGGCGTTGTAGACGACGAGGTCCGGCGCGCCGAGATCGCCGACGACCTGATCGAACAGCGCCGCGACATCTTCGGCGCGGCTCGCGTCGCAGCGGTAGGCGCGCGCGCCGGCCTTCGGCAGGTCGGCGGCGATCCTCGCACCGCTACGTGAAGCGAGCGCCACGCGCATGCCATCCTTGAGACAGCGCCGCGCCAGAGCAGCGCTCAAGCCCTGCCCCGCGCCAACGATCAGGACCACCTCTGCATCAGCCATTCGCGTCATCTCCGATTGATCTCGCCATCAGTGTGACTCAAGCCAGGCTGCGGCAGCCATTCCGGGATTTTGATGCCGGCGCGCGACAGGCGCATGGTCGTGGCGAACCACTAGGGAAGACGTCTTGCGCGGAACATGTCTGTTCGGCCGACGTGGTTTCAGCCAGGCAACCGGGCTCGCGCGCGGCACGAACGGCACCGGCTCGGGCACATGATGCAGGTTACCGACGCTGCGCGCGCGCCGCGACGTGTAGGGATCGAGGCTACTCTTCCTCAATGCGTGCGAGATAGACCTCGGGCGCCTCGAATGTCGCGCCTTCTGAGGTCTCCACCGTCCACAGGACGGTGTTTGCTCCGCCGAGGCCGCCGAGCGGATCGTCCGTGACCACGCGGCTGCGGCGCAACACGCCGCGCGCGAGCGGGTGGTAGCGCGCGGGCGCGTTGACGAGGACCTGCACCGCTTGCCCTGGAGAGAGCCGGCTCATGCCGTGCCGCCGCCGGGCACTTATTCCGTCCGCTTGCGCAGAAGGAACTCGCGGCCCACCTTGACCGACGGCTTGCCGTCATACTCGACAATGTCCGCCGTTGCGTAGGTCTCGGTCCAGGTCTCCGGTAGGTAGGAGCCGGTGCCGATCATGTTCACCGGGACGTCGGCCACGGCCATAGTTTTGCACTTTGCCGGCGTGAAGCCTGACGACGCGACGATCCGCACGCGCGGGAAGCCCGCGCGATCGAGCTGCTCGCGCATGTGCCAGATCGCGGCCGCCGACACGCCGGTGCCGACAAGGTGGCGCAGCTCGGCTTCCGTGCGATAGCCGCGGATCGCGGCGGGCACGTTGCGCTCCAGCACGGCATAGGCCTTGGCGAGGTCGAGGCCTTCGATGTAGCGGCCGCCATGCGTGTCGAGCCGCACGCCGAGCCGGCCCGCTTCGGCGAGCTGCGGGAACCGGCGGCACACCTCAAGCGCGTCCGTCACCTCGCGGCCGTAATAGTCGACCAGCACCGTCAGGTCGTCATTGGGGAAGACCTCGTGCATCATCTCGGCGGCGCGCAATGTGGAGCCGGCATAGCCGATGACGGCATGCGGCATCGTCCCCTTGCCCTTGGTCTGGCCGAAATAATGCGCGGTCGCATCGGTCGCATTGCCGACGAATCCGACCGCACCCACCTCGCGCCGCGCCGCCTCCGAGCCGACGGAGGCCGCATAGGCCATCATGTCGGCCATCTCAGTGCCGGCGCAATGGCGCGCATCCATCGCCAGGAAGGCGACGCGCGGCAAGTCGACGCACATCGTGTAAGCGTTGTAGGCCGCGACGCAGGCCGGGCCGATCTTCTGCAGATAGATCGTCTCTAAGTCGACCAGGTGATAGAGCGGGCCGCTGATGTACATCATCGGCTCGCCGGCGCCGACCCACGCGCCCTCGCGGTAGCGCAGGTCGATGTCGAATTTCGTGCCGCGCTCGCGGGCGACCGCGTTCAGCCAATCGAGGGCGAGCCGCGGCGTGCAGATGACCGGGCGCCGCATGAAGATCGCGTAGGTGACGCGCTTGTCGCCGAAGCGATGCACCGTCTCCTTGCTGCGAAGAAAGTAGCTGTCCGCCAGGCGCGGAATGTCCGCGACACTGGGCGAGGCCGCCGCCGGCGAAGCCTTCTCTCGCGCATCGTCCACGGTGATGTTTCCGCGGTTAAGTCAATCCGACGCGCCGACGGCGCGCCTCGCCTCGATATCCGTCCGCTCGGCCTTCAGGCCCTCCGCGATCAGGAAAGCCAGTTCGAGCGCCTGGCTCGCGTTGAGACGCGGATCGCAATGCGTATGGTAGCGGTCCGCGAGCGCCGTGTCGCTGATCGCCTCGGCGCCGCCGGTGCATTCGGTGACGTTCTGGCCCGTCATCTCAAAATGCACGCCGCCGGCATGCGTGCCCTCGGCGCGATGCACGGCGAAGAACGCCCGCACCTCGGCCAGCACGCGGTCGAAAGGCCTGGTCTTGTAGCCAGTCGTCGACTTGATGGTGTTGCCGTGCATCGGATCGCACGACCACACGACGTTGCGGCCCTCGCGCTGCACGCGGCGGATAAGCGGCGGCAGCTTCGCCTCTATCTTGTCGGAACCCATGCGCGCGATGAGCGTGAGCCGGCCTGGTTCGTTCTCCGGGTTGAGAATGTCGATCAGCCGGACCAGCTCGTCGAGATCCATCGTCGGCCCACATTTAAGGCCGAGCGGATTCTTGATGCCGCGGCAGAACTCGACATGCGCGCCGTCGGGCTGACGCGTGCGGTCGCCGATCCACACCATATGCGCGGACGTGTCGTACCAGTCGCCCGTGGTCGAATCGACGCGCGTCAGCGCCTGCTCGTACGGGAGCAGGAGCGCCTCGTGCGAGGTGTAGAACTCCGCTTCGCGGATCTGCGGCGCGGCATCCGAAGTGAGCCCCGCCGCTTCCATGAACACCAGCGCCTCGGTGATGCGGTCGGCCAGCTCGCGGAAGCGCTCGCCCGCCGGGCTGCGCTCGACGAAGCCCAACGTCCAGCCATGGACGCGGTGCAGGTCGGCGTAGCCGCCATGCGCAAAGGCGCGCAGGAGGTTCAGAGTCGCCGCCGCTTGGCTGTAGACCTGCAGCATGCGGTTCGGGTCGGGTCTGCGCGCCTCTGGCGTGAACTCGATTCCGTTAATGATGTCGCCGCGATAAGCCGGCAGGGTCACATCGCCGATCGTTTCCGTCTCCGATGAACGCGGCTTGGCGAACTGGCCGGCCATGCGGCCGACCTTCACCACCGGTAGACCGCCCGCGTACATCAGCACGACGGTCATCTGCAGCAGGACCTTGAAAGTGTCGCGGATGTTGTTGGCGCCGAACTCCGCGAAGCTCTCGGCGCAATCGCCGCCCTGCAGCAGCACGGCCTTGCCTTCGGCCACCTTGGCGAGCGCCGATTTCAGGGCGCGCGCCTCACCTGCAAAAACCAGCGGCGGAAAGCTCTTCAGCTTCCCCTCCACCGCGGCGAGCGTCGCCGCCTCGGGGTATTCCGGCATCTGCCGGATCGGCTTGGCGCGCCAGGTGTCCGGCGCCCACTTCGCTGAAGACCGCATAGGCATCGATATGACCTTTCGGAGAACGATCCCGAAAATACCCTGCTGCATAGGAACCCCGCAACCGCAGCACGTTTCGGCGGCAGGCGGATAATGCTACGCCCCGAGGCGGGCGACCGCATACTGCCAAACCTTTGGCGCAGCGTCTATTTTTTGGGCGCAGCAGGGATCAGTCTGCTTGACCGCAACTTGTGAGGTAGCTCACAACCATCCCGTGGCCGTCCCGCCAAGATAGGCCCATGACGAACCGGCGCTCCCTCCTTTGGCTTCTCGCAGCATTTTTGCCGCTCGCCCTCACCCATCCTGCTGTCGCGCAGACCAGCGCAGAGCTTGCGGTCCTCAAGGCCGACTACAGGCGCCCCCCGCCGAAATCGGTCGGGAACCCTGAGTTGGCCGAGCTCGGGCGGCTGCTGTTCTGGGACCCCCGAGCATCGGCTTCCGGCAATACGGCTTGCGTCAGCTGCCACTTCCCGTATCTGGGCTGGTCGGTGACTGACCAGCGCAGCCGCAACGATTCCGGCAAGCTGACATCGCGCCGATCGCAGACCCTGCTCGGCATGTCATATATCGAGGGCAGCCCGTTCGGCTGGGACGGCCGCAACGCGAGCCTCGAGGCGCAGACGAAGAACTCGATCGCCACCGGTTCCATGTCGATGCGCGAGACCGCGACCCCGGTGAAGGTCGAGGTCATCGAGGAGCGCATCCGCAACATTCCCGAATACGCCGACATGTTCCGCAAGGTGATGCCCGACGGTGCCGTCACCATCGACAACATCGCCAAGGCGATCGCCGCCTATGAGCGCACGTTCGAGCCCGGCATCGCGCCGTTCGATCGCTGGGTCGAGGGTGACGAAGCGGCCATCTCCGAGTCGGCGAAGCGCGGGTTCCTGCTGTTCAACACGACGGCGAACTGCGCCGTGTGCCACGGCGGCTGGCGCTTCACCGACGATCGCTTCCACGACATCGGCACAACGACCACCGATCTCGGCCGCGGCCGCGACATCAAGGACGACGAGATGATGAAGTACGCGTTCAAGACGCCGTCGTTGCGCTCGGTCGCGCTGCGCCCGCCCTACATGCATAACGGCGTGGCCGTCACGCTCTATGATGTCGTAAGGCACTACGAGGGGGGCGGCATCGATCGCCCGAGCCGCTCGCCGGGAATGATGAAGCTCGAGCTGTCGGAGCAGGATCGCCTCGACCTCGTCGCCTTCATGCAGACGCTGACCGGCATGCCCGAGGGCGACACGCCGCCGAAGCTACCGCCCAAGAGGTAGCGACGCCGTCTCCCGGAGCGGGCCGGGATGGAGCTGCCCATCTTCATCATCGATGCGTTCGCCGAGCGGACGCTCGCCGGCAATCCGGCGGCCGTGTGTCCGCTCGAGTCTTGGCTGCCCGAGCAGACGATGCAGGCGATCGCCGCGGAAATGAACCTCGCGGAGACCGTCTTCTTCACACCTGAACCGCAATCGGAGCGGTTCGCCATCCGCTGGTTCACGCCGACGCGCGAGGTCGACCTGATCGGGCATGCCACGCTCGCGGCCGGGCACCTGGTGCTGGAGCGCCTACAGGTTGGCGCGAAGGCGGTCCATTTCGTGAGCGGCGCGGACGAGTTCATTGTCGCACGCGCCGGCGACATGCTCTGGCTCGAGATGCCAGCACTGCCACCCCGCGCGATCAACGCGCCGCCCACGCTCGCTAAGGCGCTGGGCCGTGCCCCAAAGACGGTCCTTGCGGCGAAGCACTACCTTTGCCTCTACGACAGCCCCGCGGATGTCGCCGCACTCGCCCCGGATATGGCGGCGCTCGCCGCCCTCGACCTGCCGGCCATCATCGTTTCCGCGCCCGGCGAGGGCGAGTTCGACTTCGTCTCGCGCTTCTTCGCACCCGCCAACGGTGTTCCGGAGGACCATGTCTCCGGTGTGGCGCATCTCTGCCTGGCGCCTTTTTGGGCAGAGCGGCTCGGCAAGCCGGCCCTCGTCGGACGCCAGCTCTCGCGGCGCGGCGGCACCGTGCGCTGCGAGCATCTTGGCACCCGCGTGCGTCTCGGCGGCCGCGCTGCGATCTTCCTCGACGGCCAGATCACGATCTGAGCACGCACCGAGACGGCAGCAGGTCGCTTCGCCTACAATCGAACGCATGAACGACCAGCGCCCACCCCATCCCCTCGCCCGCCCCGCCACCCGCGCCGCACAGGCCCTTGGCCGCATCGCCGCGCCATTCGCCGAGATCGTGCCGCCGATCCACCTCTCGACGACCTACGAACGCGCAGCCGACGGCAGCTTCCCGGGTCCGGTTTATTCGCGCGACGGCAATCCGACCTACCGCCAGCTCGAAGCCCTGCTCGCCGAGCTCGAAGGTGGTGTCGCGGCACTGACCTTTGGCTCTGGCATGGCCGCAGCGGCCGGCGTGTTCCAGGCGCTCGCACCCGGCGACCATGTCATCGCACCGCGTGTGATGTACTGGGCGTTGCGCAAATGGCTGCTGGAGTTCGCGAAGCCGTGGGGCCTCGCCGTAGACTTCTTCGACAACGAAAGCCAGGCGCAGCTCGACGAGATCAGGCGCCTGCTGCGGCCGGGCAAGACAAAGCTGATCTGGCTGGAGACGCCGGCCAACCCAACC
>DATAAP010000655.1:0-2687 GCA_036260035.1 Alphaproteobacteria bacterium
GGCCGCTTGAGCAGCGCGTCGACCGTCGCTTACCCGGGCCCTCCGTGCGGCGCGGGGCGATCAGCAGAAGAGCATTGATGGCCGCCTTTTTGGACCGCGCACCGTTTGTGCCGATATCGCTTTGCGGCGCGGCCGGGCCGCTCTTCGCGGTCCATTATCCGTCGGCGCGCGCCGACGCCGGGCATGCCGTCCTCTACCTCCCTCCCTTCGCGGAGGAAGCGAACCGCTCGCGCCGGATGGCCGCGCTGCTGGCGCGCAAGCTCGCCGAAACCGGCATCGGCACGATGCTGCTCGACCCTTATGGATGCGGCGATAGCGGCGGCGAGTTCAGCGAGGCGCGCTGGCCAGTCTGGCGCGAGGACGGCACGCGCGCGGTGCGCTGGCTGCGCGAACGCGGTTATCAACGCATCACCCTGCTCGGGCTGAGGCTGGGTGCCCTGCTCGCGCTGGATACGGTTGCGAACGCAGACCTGCCGATCGATCGCGTCCTGTTGTGGCAGCCTGTCCTACGCGGCGATCAGATGGTGACGCAGTTCCTCCGTTTGCGGCTGGCGGCCGAGCTTGCGGGCGGCGGACGCGGCGACGGCACCGCCGAATTGCGGCGTCAACTCGCTGCCGAGCAGATGGTGGAGATCGCCGGCTACGAGCTTCATCACGAACTAGCGTCCGCCATCGATGCACTCAGGCTCGGCGAGCTCGGACTGCGCTGCCGCGCGCCGATCGACTGGATCGATGTCATGGCGGATCCAGCGCAGGCGAGTTCGCCAGCGAACGAGCAGGTGGTGCAGCGCTGGCACCAGGCGAACGTCGACTTCAGGCATCATAAGGTCGCCGGCGAACCGTTCTGGGCCCTGCAAGAAACCACCATCGCGCCCGGTCTCCTCGCGCTCACCCGCGATCTGCTGGAGGCTGGTGCGTGAACGCGTCGGAGACCCCCTTCGTCTTTTCCTGCGCGGGCGAGCCGCTCATCGGCATCGTGCACGAGCCCGCGCAGCCAGCCCGCACCGGCGTGCTGATCATTGTCGGCGGGCCGCAATACCGCATCGGCAGCCACCGCCAGTTCCTCTTGATCGCGCGCGCCCTTGCCGCAGCCGGCGTACCGGCGATGCGATTCGACTACCGCGGCATGGGCGACAGCGGCGGAGATTATGCTGGGTTCGAGCACATCGATGCCGATATCGCCGCGGCAATCGACGCCTTCATGGCGCGCCATCCCAGCTTGCGCGAGGTTGTCCTGTGGGGGCTCTGCGACGCCGCGTCCGCGGCCCTGTTCTACGCGCATAAGGACGAGCGCGTCGGCGGCCTCGTCCTTGTCAACCCATGGGTTCGGACGGTTGCCGGAGAGGCGAAGGCCTATCTCAAGCACTATTACTGGTCTCGCCTCGTCGACGGCGCATTCTGGCGTAAGGTGATTTCCGGCCAGTTCTCCGTCACGTCATCGCTGTGCTCTCTGCTAGACCTGACTAAGAAGGCGCGGACGAGGGAAGCGCATTCGGACGACCGCGCGCTGCCTCTGCCGCAGCGCATGGCGGAAGGCCTGCGCCGCTTCAGCGGTCCGGTGCTGCTGATCATCAGCGGCAACGATCTGACCGCGCGCGAGTTCGAAGACGCCGCTGCCGCCTCGCCGCTTTGGCGCGAGCTGCTTGGCGCGCCGCGCGTGATCTCTCACCGCCTGGATGCGGCGGACCACACGTTCTCGCGGCGCGAATGGCGCGCGCGCGTCAGCGCGTGGACCGTAGCAATGGTTAACCAACTCCCTAATGGAATTGCCAAAGCCTAGGATTGCAGCGGGACCTTGGCGACCATCCGGCATTGCTGCTATCTCTTCTTTGAACAAGCCAAGTGATGGAGCGTCTCATGATCAGATACCTGGCCTGTTTACTTGGCCTCGTCTTGTGTGGTGTCAGCGTTGCACAGGCGCAGGCGGTCTATGAAAAGCCGATGTATGACCCGGTGTCCAAGAGCTACTTCGAGCTCGTCCGCGTCACGGCGGCGCAGCAGGATGCGCACAAGGTCGGTATGATTCCTGAAACGTCGTGGGACAAGGCGGCGCGCTTTGCTGCGGGTAGAGCTTACAAGGGAACCAAAGGAAGGTTGGCCATCATAAAGAGCCGGGAAACGCACGAGTTCATCTTGATCAACCTTAAGCCGGATCGGCCGGCATTCATCGGGCTGCGCTATTTCTGCAAGCTGAAGCAGCTGCGCTGGATCAACGACGAGGTGCATCCGGCGAACGGGTTCGCCGCGTGGGCCGAGCGATGGGACCAGGGCGATGTGAAGCTCTGCTTGGCCGGACAAGGAACTTCGAACTGGATGGGCGTCAATTACACGGGCGTGCGAGACGGGTTTCGCTGGGTAGCGCGCGGCGACCGGAAAAACTGGCCGCTGTACATTGTCGAGTATCCCACCGGGGCCCCGTAGTCGCACGCCGACGCGCGGCCGGTCGGCCGGCTTGACATGCAACCATTGAAATCAGACGGCCGATCAGCATGCGCGTCCTCATCGTCTCCGGTTACTTTCCGCCGTTCACACCAATGTCCGGCGTGCGCGCCGGCAAGCTCGCCAAGCATCTGCTGGCCGCCGGACATGACGTGCGGGTGCTGGCGGCACGCGACCTGCCCTTCCCGCCGCTCCTCAAGCCGGAGATTCCCTTCGAGAAGATCTGCTATGCGCGATATGCCGACATC
>DATAAP010000656.1:0-3656 GCA_036260035.1 Alphaproteobacteria bacterium
CGAAGGGGCGCTCTACGGGCCCTTTTTCGCGCTCGTCGCCGGCCTGCTGGTCGATCTCAAGGGGTATCTGATCTAAGGGATCCCGGCGTCGCTTGCGGCACTATGGTTTGCGGCGGACTGACGGAGTTCATCGCAGACGGCATAATCGTGGCTTGGATGGTGCGGCGCGTCGCCTGAAGCAGCGACCGGACGACCTGCGCCGCTTCCGTTCGGCGAATCCTCCGGAGGCAAAGCCGCTGCCACGGAACTGCCGCCTTCGCAGGTCATTCTCCTGCCATGCTCCACACGCTCGAACAGCTTGTGGCGGATTACGGCTACGTCGCCATCCTGATCGGCACGTTCTTCGAGGGCGAGACGATCCTGCTGGTCGGCGCCTTCGCCGCGCACCAGGGATATCTGCGCATCGACATGGTGATCCTGATCGCCTTCGTCGGCTCGTGCGCGGGGGACCAGTTCTGGTACATGCTCGGCCGCCGCTACGGCCCCGGGCGGCTGGTGAAGCGGCCTTGGCTCGCCGACCGCGTCGAGCGCATCACGCGCTGGCTCGACCGCTACCCAACGCTGTTCATCCTCGGTTTCCGCTTCGTTTACGGCATCCGCAACATTGCACCCGTCGCCATCGCGCTGTCGAAGATTCCGCCCTGGCGGTTCTACGTGCTCAACGTCTTCGCCGCGGCGATCTGGGCGGTCACGGGCGGAGTCGCCGGGTACATTTTCGGCGCCGCGGTTGAGGCCTTCGTCGGCCATCTCAAAGTGGTAGCAGCGGCTGCTTGCCGCCGTGGTGCTGGCACTGATCGGCTACTTCGTCGGACGTGCCCTGTACCGCTGGTTCCGCAAGGCCCCACCCGCGCAGGAACCCGAGCGCGCCCGGCTGACGCAGGGCCGCAGCGGCGCTTGAGCCGGATCAGCAGCGCCATGCCAAGGAGATAGAAGGTGACGATCGGCGCGATGACGTCTTCCGGCAGCCCGGTCAGCACACCGGAGCCCACGATACCGCCGACCACGCCGGTCACCACAGGGGCGGGAACATCCTCATGTCGATATCGCGATCCCAGACATGCGAGGCACCGGACGCGCCGGTGGTCACGATCTCCGCCGTGTGGACCGCGGCACTCGCCAGGGCCGGGGGTGCGCCGAAGGCGATTGGGCTCGAGCTGGCGATGACGCCGAACGCCATGCCCAGCGCGCCGTCGACCACCTGCGCGAGGAAGCCGACCGCCGCGAAGAGCAGGATCTGCGGATCCGTCGCCCATCGACGCGATCCGGGACGGCGCGCGTTCTCCACCTAAGCTGCTCTACGTGAGCTAGGCCGGCACGAACCAAGCGAGCAGCAGTGCGGCCGTGACCACGGCCAAGGCCGTGGTGACCACCACTGACGAAGCGGTGCGCTGGACATAAATGCCGTAGCGCTGAGCAAGGATGAACGGGTTCACTCCGCTCGGCAGTGCCGCGATGATCACGGCGACCGCCGTCTCGGTTCGCGCCAGGCCAAACACGCTGTGCGCCAGGAACCAGACCAGCGCAGGGTGCACGACCATCTTCAGCACCGTGATGGTGGCAATATCCTGCGCAGCACCCCCGACCGGGAACAGGGCGAGGGTGGCGCCGAGCGCGAACAGGGCGGCCGGTGCGGCGGCGCCCGCGAGCAGGTGGGTGAAGGTGTCGAGCGGTGCTGCCAATTCCCAGCCGGTCAGGCCCCAGGCGGCCCCGGCCAGCACGGAGAGGAGGAGCGGGTTGGCGGCGACGCTGCGCAAGATCGCGAGCGGCTGGGCGCCGGCGCCGCGGCCGATCTCGACCAGCACGGTCGCGATGGTGACGAAGATCGCCGAGTGCAGCGAGGTGATCAGCAGCACCGCGATCTGGCCCTCGCGGCCAAAGGCGGCGAAGACGAGCGGGATGCCGATCAGGACCGCATTCGAGAAGGTCGCCGTGATCGCCATCAGCGCCTGCTGCGCGAGGTCGAGGCCAAAGCCGATGCGGCCGATCAGCATGGTCAGCGCGAACACGATGGCAGCGCCCAAATAGTAGACATAGACGACGCCGAGCCCGGCGCCGTCCTGCGGCAGGCCGGTCGCCATCGAGCGGAAGAGCAGGGCCGGGACAGCGAGATTGAAGACGAAGGCGCCGATCCCCTTGACGCCGTCGGTACCGAGCAGTCGCGCGCGCACGAACACGAACCCTGTCAGGATCAGCGCGAAGAGCGGCAAGACGATCGCAAGGGACGTTTGCATCTGCAGCAACCTAGCATTGGGAACCGGAACGATGCCCAATCGTTTGTTCGTTACCAAAAGGCCACGGAGGGGGAAACGTGCCGTCACCGCGAACCGAAAAGCAGAAGATGCTGGCCGGGGCGCTCTATCGCGCCAGCGACGAGGAGCTCGTCACCGATCGCACTCGCGCGGCAGCCCTGCTAAGGGAGCTGAACGCCGAGAGCGATCCTGCGCTGCGGCGCGCCACGCTCGCCAGGCTGTTCGGCCGGATCGGGTCCAACGCGAATGTGATGCCCGTCTTCGCCTGCGACTACGGCTTCAACATCGTCGCCGGGCACAACCTGTTCATCAACTACAACTGCGTGATGCTCGATTGCGCGCCGATCGTAATCGGCGACGACGTTCAGCTCGGGCCCGCGGTGCAGATCTACACCGCCCACCACCCGCTCGATGCAGCCGCACGGCGCGAGGGGCTGGAGAGCGCCAGCCCTGTCACCATCGGCGATAATGTCTGGATCGGCGGGGCCGCGGTTATCTGCCCCGGGGTCGCGATCGGCGACGACGCCGTGATCGGCGCGGGTAGCGTGGTGACCCGCGATGTTCCGGCCGGTGCTGAGGTCGCCGGCAATCCGGCGCGCATCCTGCAAGAGGTTGTGCCGCGGCGTGACGCAGGGCGGACGATCGCCTAAGCTCCCGCCGCCTGACACGCGGGGGGAAGATGGCCGGATTCGAGATCGTCGACGCGCACCACCATCTCTGGGACCTGACGGGTCCGCTCCGCTACCCCTGGCTCCAGGACGAGCCGATGATCCCGTTCCGCTACGGCGACTACGCAAAGATCCGCCGTACCTACCGGCCGGAGGATTACCTCCGCGACTCGGCACGCCAGAACGTCGTTGCCACCGTGCATATGGAGGCCGAGGTCGCGCGCGAAGACCCGGTCGCCGAGACGAGGTGGATCCACGAGATCGCGGCGAAGCACGGCCTCCCCAACGCCGTGATCGGCCATGCCGAGTTCGAGCGCGACGACATTGCGAAGCTGCTCGCCGGCCATGCGAAATTCCCGTTGACCCGGGCGATCCGCCACAAACCGCGCGCGGCGGCCTCGGCCAGTGCGATCGTGAAAGGTGCACCGGGCTCTATGAGCGACCCGAAATGGCGGCGCGGCTATGCCCGCCTTGCCGAGCACGGCCTACACTACGAGCTGCAGACGCCGTACTGGCATCTCTACGAGGCGGCGGAGCTGGCGCGCGCCTACCCGCACATCAACATCGTGCTGAACCACACCGGCCTGCCGGGCGACCGGAGCGAAGCGGGCTTAAAGGCCTGGCGCGATGCCATGGCAGCGTTCGCCGCGCAGCCCAACACGCGGGTAAAGATTTCTGGGCTCGGCCAGCGCGGCCTGCCGTGGACCGTGGAGGCGAACCGGCCGATTGTGCTGACGAC
>DATAAP010000657.1:0-7089 GCA_036260035.1 Alphaproteobacteria bacterium
CAAAGCTGATCTGGCTGGAGACGCCGGCCAACCCAACCTGGGCGGTCACCGACATCGCCGCCGCCGCCGAGATCGCGCACGGTGCCGGTGCACGCCTCGCGATCGATTCGACGGCGGCAAGCCCGGTGCTGACGCGGCCGATCGAGTTCGGCGCCGACATCGTGATGCACTCGGCGACGAAGTATCTGAACGGCCATTCCGACGTGATCGCCGGTGCGCTGATCGCAGCACAGGACGATGCATTCTGGGCGCGCATCAGGTATCTGCGCGCTTCGGGGCCGGTGCTCGGGCCGATGGAGGCCTGGCTGCTGCTGCGCGGCATGCGTACGCTGTTCGCGCGCGTAGAGATCGCCTCGCGCAGCGCGCAGCGCATCGCCGAGCATTTCGCCGGGCACAGGAAGCTGGTCGGGGTGCTCTATCCGGGCTTGCCGTCGCATCCGACCCACGCTATCGCGAAAAGCCAGATGCGGGGCGGCTTCGGCGGCATGCTGTCGATCCGCGTCGCCGGCGGGCAAGCGGCGGCGATGCAGGTCGCCGCGCGCCTTCAGATTTTCAAGCGCGCCACCTCGCTCGGCGGCGTCGAGAGCCTGGTCGAGCACCGCGCGAGCGTCGAAGGCCCCGACACGCCCTGCCCGCCTGACCTGCTGCGCCTGTCAATCGGCATCGAGGCCGTCGAGGACCTGATCGCCGATCTGGAGCAGGCGCTGGCTTAGCGTGCGGCCCATGTTCAACTCCCCCTCCGTCTACTTCACAGACGAGCACCGCATGCTGCGCGACCAGCTGCGGCGCTTTGTCGAGAGTGAGATCGTGCCGCATGGAGCCAAGTGGGAAGAAGACGGCAAGGTGCCGCGCGACGTGCTGCGGCGCATGGGGGCGCTCGGGTTCCTCGGCCTGCGCCATCCCGTCGAGTACGGCGGCAGCGGCATGGATACCCTTGCTTCCGTGGTGCTGGCAGAGGAGCTCGGCCGCTCCAGCTTCGGCGGGGTGTCGGCGACCGTGCTCGTACACACAGATATGGCGAGCCCGCATATCGCGCGCTTCGGGACGAAAGCGCAGCACCAGCGCTGGATGCGCAAGATCATCGCCGGCGAGGCGATCACCGCGGTGGCTGTGACGGAGCCGGGTGCCGGCTCTGACGTCGCGTCGATGCGCACGCGCGCCGTGCGCGACGGCAACCACTTCGTGCTCAACGGCACCAAGATGTTCATCACCAACGGCGTACATGCCGATCTCTATTTCGTCGCGGCGAAGACTGATCCGGCCGCCAAGGGCTCGCGCGGCATCACCATGTTCATCGTCGAGAAGGGCACGCCCGGCTTCCGCATCGGCCAGCAGCTCGACAAGACCGGCTGGCTCTCCTCAGATACGGCGGAGCTGGTTTTCGAGGATTGCCGCGTCGACGCCAACGCGATGCTCGGCGAGGAGAACAAGGGCTTCTACGCCGTCATGCGCAACTTCCAGAACGAGCGCGTGACGATGGGCGCGATGGCTATGGCCGAGGCGGGCCGCGCGATCGAGATCACCCTCGACTACGTCAAGACCCGCCCCGCCTTCGGTGGCACGCTATGGGACAAGCAGGCGGTCCGCGTGAAGCTCGCCGAGCTCGCGGCAAAAGTCGAGGCCGGGCGCCAGCTCGTGCACCACGCCGCCTGGCTGGACGCGCAGGGCCAGGACTGCGTGCGCGAGGTGTCGATGGTCAAGGCGTATTGCGGCGACCTCGTCAACGAGGTGATGTACGGATGCGTGCAGTTCCACGGCGGCGCCGGCTACATGCGCGGCAGCGTCATCGAGCGCATGGCACGCGACGCCCGCATCCAGGCCATCGGCGGCGGCGCCACCGAGGTGATGCTCGAGGAAGTCGCGAAGCGGATGGACGCGTAGCGCCTTACAGGTGAAGCGCTAGACGACTTGGAAGAACCTGTCGGATCGGCCTGCACGTCTTCCACGGAGATGCCGACGGGCGTCAGCGTGCCGCCGTTGCCGAGATCGAAGAAGGCATTGCCGCAATCGTCATCGTCGCCATCGCCGCCCGTCAGCCCTTCATTGCCTGACCCGCTTTCGAGCCGGTGTTGCCGCCTGCTGAGGATCAGGTCATTGCCGGAGTCGCCGCGCACGGTGTCGTTGCCCAGCACCGGGCCGCGATGCAGTCATCGAGCGGCGCGCCAGTGATGAAATCGGGGTACGCGCGGCAGGGAATGGTGGCGATGACGTCTCTTCGCCCTGCGCACTTCGGAAAAAGAGCCGGCGCCGCGATGGAGGGGCACGGCGCCGGCCAGGAGAGGTTACTGCACCAGGAAGAACTTGCTCGGATCGGCCTGCACATCCTCCGCCGAGACGCCGACCAGGGTCAGCGTATCGCCATTGCCGAAATCGATGACGGCGTTGCCACCATCGTCCGACACCAGGCCGGCGATGTCCGCTGCCGAGTTGATCGGCAGGCCATTGATGCCCTGCTGGACCTTGACGATGTCGTGGTCGACCTCGAAGTCGAGCACAACATCGCTGCCGCTGCCGCCCACGAATACGAAGGCGTCGTCGCCGGCGCCGCCGGTGAGCTGATCGTCGCCCGCCCCGCCGTCGAGCACGTCGTTGCCCGTGCCGCCGAGCAGCACGTCGTCGCCCTCGCCGCCGAAGAGATGGTCGTTGCCGGCGCCACCATCGAGGCGGTCGTCGCCTTCGCCGCCGAGCAGCATGTCGTTGCCGGCCTCGCCCTTGAGGCTGTCATCGCCGACGCCGCCCTTCAGCGTGTCATTGCCGCTACCGGCCTTAAGGGTGTCGTCGCCCTCGCCGCCGAACATCAGGTCGTCGCCGCTGCCGCCGTCGAGCGAATCATCGCCCACGCCGCCATCGAACATGTCGTTGCCCGACCCGCCGGTGAGAACGTCGTCGCCCTCGCCGCCGAAGACGTGGTCGTTGCCGGACCCGGCGTCGACGCGGTCGTTGCCGAGGCCGCCGAAGACGCGGTCGTCGCCGCTACCGGCCGTGATTTTGTCGTTGCCGTCCTCGCCGAAGATGCTGTCGTTGCCGCTGCCGCCGCGGACGGTGTCATCGCCGCCGCCGGCCGCGATGAAGTCGCCGAACGATGTGCCGGTGATGAAATCCGGAAATGCGCTGCCAGGTATCGTCGCCATTGCTGTCCCCTGCCTTTGAGCTTTCTTTCGCCGCGGCTAGGAATACTGGACATCGCACCGTCCGGTCAAGAAAAAATACCCGCATGATCAAATAGATAGAGGTGCATTACTTGTTTTTACTTTAGGCTTTTCGGGGAAGTTCCGCGAAAACTGGGCGCAAGATTGTTCAAATGCGGCAGAGGGCGATTCATGCCGACGGAGGAGCAACTTGCACGTGCGGATGCGGCGGCGCTGCTCGCCAGCCAGGGGTGACGTCTGTCCGCTCCAACGACGATCCGGCCGGCGAGGCCCTGTGGAAATTCACCGTGACGAGGGTTGCCGCGCGAGAGCGAAGCCCGTGCGGTTAGCCGCGCAGCGGCTTTTCCATGAAGATGCTGTAGGGATCCGCCGCATAATCGCCAAACGGTGGAATGTCACGGAAGCCGGACGAGCGATAGAGCTGCTGGGCCTCGGGCTGCCGCGTGCCCGTCTCGAGCTTCAGGACCGGCAGCCCGGCGGCGCGCGCGCCCTCCTCGACGGCCGCGAGCAGGCACCGGGCGATGCCGCGCCCGCGCGCCACCTCATCGACGAACATGCGCTTGATCTCGCCATAGCCGTCCTTGCGCAACAGCGCGCAGCAGCCGACGACCTTCCCATCCGCACGCGCGACAAAGAACGTGACCGCGGGATCGAGCAGCGCCCGCACGTCGAGCATGTGGTTGCTCTCCGCCGGATAGAGGGAGGCGGACAGCGCGTCGCCGGCGGCGAGCAACCGCAAGACGCCGGGCTGGTCCGGAGTCTCTTTGGCGATGGTGACGTTGGCTATCATCGCGCCCTCAATCCGGCGGCATCGTTCGCGGCGCCACCCTCACCCTACCTATCCCTCAAGCGGGAGAGGGTTTCGAGCGCATTGCGGCTCGGCTCCTTCTCCCACTTGCGGGAGAAGGCTGAGGATGAAGGCCGCGCTGCCTGCACGGACTTTACTCCGCCGCTTTGGCGGCGGCCGGCTTCACCGGCTCGCGCATTAGCACGAACTCCTCGGCCGAGGTCGGATGGATCGCGACCGTGCGGTCGAAATCCTTCTTGGTCAGGCGCGCCTTCACGGCGATGGCGAGGCCCTGGATAATCTCGGGCGCGTCCGGCCCGACCATGTGGGCGCCGAGGACGCGGTCGCTTGCACGCTCGACGACCAGCTTCATCAGCACCTTCTCGTCGCGGCCAGAGAGCGTGTGCTTCATCGGCCGGAACACCGCCTTGTAGACGTCGACCTCGCCAAGCAGCCGCGCTGACGCCTCGCTCAGGCCCACCGTGCCGACCGGCGGCTGGCTGAAGACGGCGCTCGGCACGTCGACATGGTCCATCTTCATGGGATTGCGGTTGAAGAGCGTCTCTGCCAGAGCGCGGCCCTCGGCAATCGCGACCGGTGTCAGATTGATGCGGTCGGTGCAATCGCCGATCGCATAGATGCCGGGCACCGTGGTCTGCTGCCACTCGTCCACGGCGATGGCGCCGCGCTTGTTGAGATGGACACCGACGCGGTCAAGGCCGAGCCGGCCAGTGTTCGGCACGCGGCCGGTCGCGTACATCACCACATCCGCCGGGAAGGCGATGTCGCCATCGGTATGGACCTTGAAGGCGCCGTCGGCGCGCTCAATGCGCGTCACATTGAGGCCGGAGGCGATGACGATGCCCTTCTTCGTCATCTCGCCGGCGAGATGGGTGCGGATGTCCTCGTCGAAACCGCGCAGGATCTGCGGCGCGCGGATGATCTGGCGCACTTGCGCCCCCGCGGCGTTGAAGATGCCGGCGAACTCCACCGCGATATAACCGCCGCCGACGACCACCACGCGCTCGGGCAGGGTTTTCAGCTCAAGCGCCTCGTCGGAGGTGATGGTGTGCTCGATGCCTGGGATAGGCGGCCGCTCCGGCCGGCCGCCGGTCGCGATCAGTATGTACTTGGCCGTGTACGCCTTCCCGTCGACGACCACCGTGTGTGCGTCGCGCAGCTCGGCATGGCCGTCAATGATCTTCACGCCGGAGCCGTTCAGCATCTTGATGTAGATGCCGTTGAGCCGGTCGAGCTCGCGGTTCTTGGCGTCAATCAGCTTGCCCCAGTCGAGCGAGCCCGTGACGGCCCAGCCGAACCCGGCGGCATCAGCCATCTCCTCGGCGAAATGGGCGCCATAGACCAGCAGCTTCTTCGGCACGCAGCCGCGCAGCACGCAGGTGCCGCCGACGCGCACATTCTCAGCAATTGCCACGCGGGCGCCGTACGATGCCGCACGCCGCGACGCAGCCACGCCGCCCGAACCAGCGCCTATGGTGAACAAATCGAAATCGTAGTCAGCCATGGAATGTCCATACCGGATGTAGGGATGGATCTGAAGCCGTCCCTGACAAGAGATGGTGCCGCGACGCTCAATCTTTTAGGGCTGCCAAGGTATTCGAGCGGAACTCGCGGCGCCAGAGGACGAGCACGACCCAGCCCGAAGCGGCCATGAACAGCCAGGCATTGATGAACCAGGCGAGTGCTGCGAGCCCAAAATAATAGGCGCGGATACCGACGTTGAAGTGGTTGACCGCAAGGTCGCTCATGCGCGCGGCACGGCGCGCCACCGGCCCGGCCTCCTTGGCGCCGACGCGCTCGCGCAACGGCGCTGCGCCGATCAGCACGACGAGGTAATTGAACTGCCGCAGCGACCACGTGAATTTGAAGAACGCGAAGACGAAGATGACGATCAGCAGCGCGATCTTCGCCTCCCACAGCGCGCCGGCGCTTGCCGTCGCGAACGGAATTTCGGCGACGACTTCGCGCACACGGTCCTGCGCGCCTAGCATGGCGATCAGGCCGCCAAGGATGAAGATCGATGTCTGCGCGAAGAACGACACGCTGTTCGACATCGTTGCAACGAGCGTCGAGTCGACGATGCGGTTCTCGCGTTCCAGCATCCGCTCCATCCAGGCGAGCCGGTGAGTGGCCGTAGCGCCCATCAGTCCGGCGGGCGCGCCCCAATGGTCGGCAAACAGCTTGTAGCCGATCGCACAGACCACGAACCAGCCGAGGGCGACGATGTCGAGGGCCTCCGTCATGCCCCGAGGCTAGCTATTCGAGCAGGTCGGCGCCAGCCTTGGCGATGATCTCGTCCTGCTGCGACTGCACGCCGCTCACGCCGATGCCGCCCACGACCTTGCCTCCGGCCATCAGCGGCAGGCCGCCCTGCACCGGGACTGCCGGGAAGTTGAGCATCCCCGGCCTGCCGGCGACGCTATCCTCCAGCGTCTTGCTCGAGCGGCGGAACATCGCCGCGGTGCGGGCCTTGCCGATCGCGATCTCATTGCTTGCGGACTGCGTGTCGTCCATGCGGACGAAGTGCAGCAGGTTGCCATAGAAGTCGACCACGGCGATGCAGACATTCCAGCCCTGGCGGCGCGCTTCCGCCTCGGCAGCGGCGGAAATACGGCGTGCACCTTCGAGGGTGAGGACGGTGCGCTGGGCGGTCATCGCCCCGCCGTGATCGTTGGGCATGAGTCTCCTTCAGCCTACTTCAGGACGTTGACGCCGGCCTGCGCCACCACCTCGTCCTGCTGCGAGGTGACGCCGCTGACCCCGATCGCGCCGACCACCTTGCCGCCCGAGACCAGCGGCAGCCCGCCCTGCACCGGAACGACGCCCGGGAAGGTCATGAAGACGTGCCGGCCGCCGGCCACCACGTCCTCCATCACCTTGGTCGAGCGGCGGAACTTGGCGGCGCTGCGCGCCTTCTCGATGGCGATCTCGTTGCTGGCGAACTGCGTGTCATCGGCGCGCTGGTAATAGAGCAGATTGCCGGCGTCGTCGACGATGGCGATGACGACGTTCCAGTTGTTCTTCCTGGCCTCGGCGTCGGCCGCGGCAGCGATCATCTTGGCGCCTTCGAGGGTCAGGATCTTCTTGTCCGCGAGCTGGGCGGATGCGTCGGCAGCGATGCAAAGCGAGATT
>DATAAP010000658.1:0-2847 GCA_036260035.1 Alphaproteobacteria bacterium
GTGATGATGGGCCTCCCGTGCAGGAAAGCCTCTTGTATCACGACGGGCGAGTTCTCCCACCAGGTCGACGGCACGACAACCCAGTCGATTTCGCGCATCAGCGTGGGCAGATCCGCGCTCTTGTAGCTGCCGAAGAAGCGCACGCGGCGCCCGACCGCGTGCACGAGCCGCTTGAACTCCTGCTGGAAGGCTTCGGGTTGCACTTCCAGATTACCACCGAAGACGTTCAGCACCGCGTCGCCCCAGATCTCGCGCGGCACGCGGGCAACCGCCTCGATCAGCACTTTGATGCCCTTGAACTGGTTGAGCTGACCGAAATAGGCGAAGCGGTTGCGGCGGCCGTCGCGGCCGATCGGCCGGGGTGGGGCGATCTCGCCCACCTCGAGGCCGTTCTCGAGGAACACCATCTTGTCCGCCGGCACGCCCCAGGCGACGTAACGGTCAATCAGGAAGTGGCTGGGCGAGACGAACATGTCGATCTCGTCGAATGCCGCCTTGATGAACAGCTCGCGGCGCATGAACTGCGCCGGCGAGATACTGGGGAAGCAGACGGCGCATTCGGCGGGGGAGGCGCGCTGGCACAGCGATCCGGTCTTCGCCTTCACCATCTGGCCATGGTTGTGGCAGATGGACAGGTATTCATGCAGCGTCACGACAATCGGCGCTTCAGGCAGCGCGCGACGCACGGCATGGACCGCCTCGGTGCCAAAGCCAAGGAAGTGATGGAAGTGCACGACGTCCGGCGCCACGTCGAGGACGAAGCGGGTGAATTCCTGCGCCAGCGCATCGACATCGCGGTTAGACAGCCGGAAATGGTCGTAGTCGTTGGCATAGAAGAGCGTCTCGCGCTCCTTCTGCCGCAGGCTGAGGAACGGCGTGTCGCGGTGGCGGCTGATCGGCGGGCCGACGCGAGCGAGGTAATGACTCTCGCAGCCCGGCAGCCGGTTCAGGCCGTTGAACAGGTTGTACGAGGCTACCTCGGCGCCGCCGATCGAAAAGGCCGGGTGGCCATGTGAAAGCATGAGAATTTTCATTGCAGTCTCGTCTTCTCTTGCTTGGCGGCGGCGGCAAGGACGGTCGACCATTTGCGGTCGAACTCCCAGCGGTCGACCAGGCGACCCACCTTGGCCCAATATTCGCTGTCTTCCGTTACCGAACCGTCATCGAGGGCATACAGAGAAATGTCGGGCGCCCAATAGCTTGCAGAGCCATGCGTGCCTAGCCGCAGGGCGAAATCGATGTTCTTCAGCTCCGCGCCGATCAGCTCGCGCGAGAACCCGCCGGAGCCCAGGAAAAGGCCCCGCGGGATGAGGGCGCATTCGGCCGTGCCAGCCCAGACCGCGGACAGCTCGGCCGATTTGATCCAGTGGCGCGAATAGCCGGCGTAGGAGCCCGCGGCCATTGCCAGATCGGCGCTGGCAGGCGCCTTGGAGCCGGCGAAGCGCAGGGAGTCGTCCTCATAAAGCAGGGTGGGGCTCACAAGGCCCGGGCCGGGCGCGCGGCGCAGCGCACCCATCAGGCGCGACATCCAGCCACGGCCCGACGGCAGCACGTTCGGTGACAGGAACAGGATCAGCTCCGACGACGCGGACCGTGCGCCGAGGTCTAGAGCTTCGAAATAGTCCACCGGGGTATCGGCGATGAGCAGCGCGCCACTCAGGCCGTAGAACGGCCCCGACTTGCGCAGCAGGGCTGCGATGGAGTCGGCATGCGCGCGCGGCGCGACCACCAGCAGCTCGGCGCGGCGGAAATCCGGATCGCCGCCGAAGCGCGCAAGGTTCACGTCGAAATCGGGACGCGGTGCCGTCAGCGGCACGACGACCGTGACCTGCGGCTTTACAACCGGGTGGCCGAAGGGGATGCGCGCAGCCGCGGTCGGCGACGCGGCGCGGCTTGCCGAAAGCGCGGTCGCGATCGGTCCGACATGCGAGGCGATAATCGAATCGACCGTCGGTTCGTCGACATTGATCGATGACAGGATGCGCCGCAGCGTCTCGGTCGGGTCGGCCGTGTCGAATAGCACGGGCAGGAAGACCGACGAATCGTCTTGGAGGACGACTTCGAGGTAGTGCGCCTCGCCCGGCTCGAGCTTCGCCGTGCGCGGCAGGAAGGAAAGGAATCCATGGCGGATGTCGTCGCCCTTGAGGCGGCCAGCGAAAAGTGGATCCGACGCATAGCCGTCCGATACGTCGCGGCGGGGCAGTCGCGTCCAGCGGTCGTCGAGCCGCGCCTGGAAGCCGGCGGTGCTCCGCAGGTTCACCGCGGCCGCAAGTCGGGTCGGATCGAGCAGCCAGCCTGAAACGAAGATCCCGGAACCCTCGGCATGGAGCGCGATGTCGTAGGCGATGCGCAGCGGCGCCTTCAGCGTCGAGACCGTCTCGTGGCCGGGGTAGCGTGTGCGGCACATGCGTTTGAGCGTCTGCACCGTCACCGGATCGGCGTCGATCTTGCCCAGCATGTCCTTGAGATGCGCGACTGCCTCAGGCTCCTCGAGCACCAGGCGGTCCTCGGTGACATCGAGATGGAAATAGGCGTCGCCGCTGCGGAAGTAGAGGCGCTGGATCGACTTCAGCGGCTCGATCTTGGCCTTGCGCGCGTAGGCGAGCACGCCGCGCGCAGCGGCGAGCGTGTCCGAGCGGTCGAACTTGGCGACCACCGCATGCTCGAAGTCGAACCCCGGGCCGACGACGATGATATCCGCCGGTCCAGAGTGAAGATGCACCGACCAGCCCTGCAGCATGAGGCCGGCGCCCTCGGGGCGGCCGAGTATCTCGATGAAGCCGTCATGCGACGAAATCGAGTTGAGGAAGCCGAACAGAAAGCGTCGCGCGCGCCCGGACGCTTCTC
>DATAAP010000659.1:0-14673 GCA_036260035.1 Alphaproteobacteria bacterium
CATGCCGCATATGGCTGTGTCCGACAGGACTCAACAACCTACCCGCAATGACGAGCGCCTTGCGGGTAGGTTGTTGAGTCCTGTCGGACACAGCCATATGCGGCATGGTCACATCGAAGGAGGGAGGCGCGTGTTCAGAGCGCCCATCCATGTTGCGGCGGAGGCTAGGCCAGTATCCGTAGGAATTTCAATAGAGAACCGTCGCTGCCGACCGGCTGTGCCGAACCGCCTGCGACGGCTGGGCAGTTGACACGCGCACGACGCTCGGATAATCCCCGCCGACCCTCAGCCTAAGGCGTGTCAGGAGTGGACCAGCCATGACAAAATTTGGACTCATCGCAGCGGCCGCCGTCCTATTGTCGAGCAATGTCGCCATGGCCGCAGGCGACGCCGCCGAAGGCGAGAAGGTCTTCAAGCGCAGCTGCGGCTCCTGCCATGTCGCCACCAAGGACGGCCCGAAGCGACTGGGGCCCACGCTGTTCGGCATTGTCGGCCGGCAAGCCGGCACGGTTGAAGGCTTCCGCTACTCGGAAGCCAACAAGAACTCGAAGCTCACGTGGACTCCGGAAGTCCTCGATCAGTATCTGGTCGACCCGAAGAAGATGATTCCGGGCACCACGATGGCGTTCGCCGGACTCAAAAAGGATGACGAGCGCGCCAACGTCGTCGCTTACCTCGCTACGCTGAAGTAGACGTCCTTCAGGACGCGGCGGCGCCCGCGACCGCCGCGTCGACCGCATCGCCCAGGCGCTCGACGATCGCGCCGATCTGCTCGTCGGTCACGGTGAAGGGCGGCGCGAGCAGCACATGGTCGCCGCTGCGCCCGTCGATGGTTCCGCCCATCGGATAGACCATCAAGCCGCGCGCCATCGCCTCCTGCTTGATGCGGGCGTTCAGCTTGATGGCGGGATCGTATGGCGCCTTGCTGCTGCGATCCTTCACGAGCTCGATGGCCTGGAACAGGCCGCGTCCGCGGATGTCGCCGACGGCGCGGTGATTGCCGAAGCGCTCGTTGAGCGCCGACGCCAGCTTCTGTCCTTGCGTGCGCACGCGCTCGACGAGGCCGTCGCGCTTGATGATGCGCTGGACGGCGAGCGCCGCCGCGCAGCTGAGCGCGTGGGCGAGATAGGTGTGCCCGTGCTGGAAGAAGCCTGAGCCGCGCTGGATCGCATCGACGATCTTCTGCGCAACGAGGACGGCGCCGATCGGCTGGTAGCCTGCGCCGAGGCCTTTGGCGACGATCATCAAGTCGGGTGCGACGCCTTCCTGCGTGCAGGCGTGCAGGCTGCCGGTCCGCCCCATGCCGCACATGACCTCGTCGAGGATGAGCAGCACGCCGTGGCGGTCGCACACCTCGCGCACCGCGCGGAAATATCCGGGTACCGGCGGCACGCAGCCCGACGTGGCGCCGCCGACAGTCTCCGCGACGAAGCCGATGACGCTCTCCGGCCCGAGCTCCCGGATCTTGTCTTCGAGCTCCCGCGCCAGCCGCGCGCCATAGGCTTCCTCGCTCTCCTCCACCGGCTTGAAGCGATAAGCGAAGCACGGCGACACATGCACAGCGTCGATGAGCAGCGGCGCGAAAGGCTGCCGCCGCCACGCATTGCCGCCGACGGCGAGCGCGCCCAGCGTGTTGCCGTGGTAACTCTGCCGCCGCGCGATGAAGTGCCGGCGCTGCGGCTGCCCGATCTCGATGAAGTACTGGCGGGCCATCTTGAGCGCCGCCTCGACGCCTTCGGACCCGCCCGAGACGAAATAGACGGAAGCGAGCCCGGGCGGTGCGTCCGCGATCAGCGCGTCGGCGAGCTGCTCCGCCGCATCGGTGGTGAAGAACGAGGTGTGCGCGTACTCAAGCCGGTCGATCTGCGCCTTGACGGCTTCGGCGACCTCTCTGTTGCCGTGCCCGAGGCACGACACGGCAGCGCCGCCGCAGGCGTCGATGTAGCGCTTGCCGCTCGAATCCTCGATGTAGATGCCGTCGCCGCGTGACGCGACCGGCGGAACGCCGCGGAGCTGCCGATGAAAGACGCTAGTCATGCGGGCGACGGTAACCGCCGGGCGGGCGCGAAGCAACAAGCAGCGCGATTCGCGCGAATTGCGCCTGCGCAGGGCCGCGACTAGGATGCCGGCCGATTCTCGACGGCGGGGGCAAGGGCATGGATTTGAAGAAATGGATTCGCGACGTGCCGGACTTTCCCAAGCCCGGCATCATGTTTCGCGACATCTCTCCGCTTCTTGCGGATCACAAGGCCTGGCATGCCGCGGTCGACCGGCTCGCCGAGATCATAGCACCCCACAAGCCCGACCTGCTTGCCGGGATAGAGTCGCGCGGCTTCCTCGTCACCGCCCCCCTCGCGCTGGTCATCGGCTGCGGCTTCATGATGGTACGCAAGCGGGGAAAGCTGCCAGGACGCACCATCCCTTTCACTTATGACCTCGAGTACGGCTCGGACACGATCGAGGTGCAGGACGATTTCATTCACCCGGGCCAGCGGGTCGTCGTCCTCGATGACGTGCTGGCGACCGGCGGCACGATGGCGGCCGCGATACAACTGCTGCGCCAGGCGCGCGCCGACGTGCGCGGTGCCGCCTGCATCATCGAGCTTGCCTTCCTCGAAGGCCGCAAGCGGCTGGACGTCCCCTTCGGAGCCCTTGTCAGCTACTGATCCACAGCGCAGCGGTCGCGAATTGTCTAGCGATTTCAGTCCGTTAACTAATTAATTACACCTGGCTCAGCAATATCACCGGCCAATCAGCCCAAAATAGGGGCATGCTCCTATCGGTAGGCGGAGGTCGGACACTTTGGACTTTCTGCTGTCGCCCCTGCTGCTTGCCGTCGTGGCCGTGATGGCCCTGGTCGGCATCGCGTCCGTCTCGCCCGGCCTGCGCAAGACTCTGCGTTGGTGGGCGCCGGCCTTCCTGCGCGCCCGCGCCCGCGCCGCCCTGTTCGAGAAGCGGCTCGCCGAGAGCCGACAGCGCTTTCAGGACTTCGCCGAAGCCAGTTCCGATTGGTTCTGGGAGATGGGCCCCGACCTGCGCTTCACCTACATGTCCGAGCGCCTGCGGGACGTGCTCGGCTTCGACCCGGCCTATCCGATCGGCAAGCGCCGAGAAGATCTGTCGGACATGTCGCTCGAACCCGAGCATTGGGCGCGCCACCTCGACGACCTGCGCAGCCACCGGCCTTTCCGCGAGTTCACCTACAAGCTGCGCCTGCCGAACCAGCAGCTCCGCTACATCAGCGTCAGCGGCAAGCCGATCTTCGGCGCCGCGGGACAGTTCCTCGGCTATCGCGGCACCGGACGAGATGTCACCGCGAGCGTCGTTGGCGAACAGGCTCTCAAGCGGCAATCGGCATTCGTGCTGTCGCTCATCGAGAAGCTGCCCTTCGGCGTGACGGTGTTCGACGAGCAGCTTCATTGCATTGCCTTCAACGAACGCTTCCTGGAGCTTTTCGATCTTCCGCCCAACTGCTTCAAAGTTGGCGACAAATTCGAGAAACTCGTCCGGCTGCACGCGGAGCGCGGCGAGTACGGGCCCGGCGATGTCGAGGCGATCGTGCGCGAACGGGTCGCCTTCGCGATGTCGCGCGAGCCGCGCACGTTCGAGCGGCACCGCGCGAATGGCCGCGTCATCGAGGTCCGGCATATCCCGCTGCCCGATGGCGGGTTCGTGCGCACCAATCTCGACATCACGCAGAGCAAGATGGCGGAAGCCCGCCTAAAGGAAAGCGAGGTCCGATTCCGCGACTTTGCCGAGTCATCGACGGACTGGCTGTGGGAACAGGATGCGAGCCTGCGCTTCACCTACCTGTCGCACGGCGCGCTCGAGCCTTTCGGCTTCGGGAGCGAGGACTTCATAGGCCGCAGGCGTGAGGACACCAAGCCGCTCGGCATCACGGAATCGCAGTGGCGCGCGCATTGCGCCGATGTCGACGCGCGCCGTCCGTTCCGTGACTTCCGGATGAGCCGGCCGGACAAACACGGCCAGCTGCGCTGGTGCTCGATCAGCGGCTGGCCGATCTTGGATGAAGCCGGACAGTTCGCCGGTTACCGCGGCACTGGCCGCGACATCACGCGCGAGGTCGAAGCCGAGCAGCGCGCGGCCGAGGCGCAGAACCGCCTCTCCGCCGCCGTCGAGGCACTCTCCGACGGCTTTGCCTTCTTCGACGCCGAAGACCGCCTGATCACCTGCAACGAAGCGTTCCGGCGCATCATCGATCCAGTGCGTGACATCGCCGCGCCAGGAACGCGGTTCGAGGACCTGCTGCGCGCGGCCGCCGCGGCGGGTCGCTTCCCGCAGGCAAAGGAGGACCCCGAGGCGTTCGTGCGCGAGCGCATGGCCTACCACCGCAACCCGGGCGGCGTGGTGCAGCGCCAGCTCTCCGATGGCACATGGCTGCAGATCCGCGAGCAATATCTCTCCGACGGCAGCATCGCCCTCGTCGCTGCCGACATCACCGAGCTCAAACGCCAACAGGCGGAGTTCGCGCAGAAGACCGCGACCTTGGAAGCGATGCTCGCCAACATGAGCGATGGAATCTCGGTCTACGACGGCGATCTGCGGCTCGTGACCTTCAACAAGCGCTGGCAGGAGCTGCTGCGCCTGCCCGACTCGCTGGCACAGGTGGGCGTGCGGTTCGCGGACGTGCTCTACCACATGGGTCGACGCGGCGATTTCGGCTCGGAGCCGCTCGACGAAGCGGTTGCGAAGCGCGTGGCGCAGGCCCGCACTGGCACGGCCCAACGTTTGGCAAAGTGGTACGCCAGCGGACGGTTCATCGAACTGCGCCGCACGCCGACGCCTGGAGGCGGCTTCATCTCCGTGATGGCCGATCTGACCGAACTGAAAGCTGCCGAGGAGCGCTTCCGCGACTTCGCAGAGGCAACGTCGGACTGGTTTTGGGAGCAGGACGAGAACCTGCGGTTCACGTTCATATCGCAGGGCATCTACGACAAATCCGGCATCAAGGCCGAGGATCATATAGGGCGCACGCGCGAAGAGTTGAAACCGATGGGCGTGAACGAGGAGCAGTGGCAGGCCCATCGGGCGGACCTCGCGGCGCGCCGGCCCTTCCGCGACTTCCGGGTGCAGCGCATCGATCCGCAGGGCCGTCTGCGCATCCTGGCTCTCAGCGGCAAACCGGTTTTCGATGCGAGTGGGCAGTTCAAGGGCTATCGCGGCTCCGGCGCCGACATCACCGACCGCATCGAGGCCGAGGATCGCGCGAAGCTCGCACAGGCGCGGTTCGGCAGCGCCATCGAGTCGCTGCGCGACGCGCTCGCCATCTTCGATGCCGACGACCGGCTGGTCATGTGCAACCAGGCCTATCGCGAGGTGGTCGGCGGCTCGGAGGAGATCGTCAGGCCGGGCGCCAAGTTCGAAGACATCCTGCGCTTCAACTTGGAAAAGGGATTCCTGCGCTCGGTCGAAGACAAGGAAGCATTCATCGCGCAGCGCGTGGTGCAGCACCGCAATCCCGGCGAGCCGATCCAGCTCAGGCGCCACGATGGCGGCTGGCTGCAGATCCGCGAGCAGCGGCTGGCCGACGGCGGCATCGCTGTGATCGGCACCGACATCACCGCGACCAAGCGGCACGAACAGGAGCTCTTCGAGAAGTCGGAGATCCTGGAGCGCACCCTCGCCAATATGGGCGAAGGCATCATCGTCTTCGACCGCGACCTGAAACTGCTGGCCTGGAACGACCGCATTGTCGACCTGCTCGAGCTGCCGAAGGATTTCCTGCGGATGGGGCTCAGCTACCAGGACTTCCTGCGCCCGCAGGCGGAGCGCGGCGAGTTCGGCGGGGAGCCGGTCGAGCATGCGATCAAGAAGCGGGTTGAGCGCGCACGCACACCGCAGCCCTTTGCCGTCGACCGCCGGCGGCCGAATGGCCGCTATATCGCGCTGCGCCGCAATCCGATGCCTGGCGGCGGCTTCGTCGCCCTCTACTCCGACGTGACCGAGCGCCGGCGCGCGGAGGACGCGCTGCGCGAGGCGAAGGAAGCGGCCGAAATCGCCAATCGCACGAAGAGCGAGTTCCTCGCCAATATGAGCCACGAACTACGCACACCGCTCAATGCGATCATCGGCTTCTCGGAGATCATCCAGAAGGAGATGTTCGGTCCGATCGGCTCGAGGCGCTACAAGGAATATGCGGCCGACATCTTCGAGAGCGGCACGCATCTTCTCAACCTGATCAACGACATCCTGGACGTCTCGAAGGCGGAGGCCGGCAAGATCGAGCTGCAGGAGAGCCAAGTCCTGGTGAAGGACCTGCTCGATTCCTCGCTGCGGCTGATCATGCCGCGCGCGCGCGAGGCCGGCGTTACCCTGATCGAGCCCGAGGCAGGCCACCTCCCACCGATCCGCGCGGACGAGCGCCGCCTCAAGCAGATCCTGCTCAACCTGCTGTCCAATGCCGTAAAGTTCACGCCGGCAGGCGGGCGCGTGACGCTCGACGCCGCGGTCGACGCGGCTCGTGGCCTCTCGATCCGGGTCACCGATACCGGCATCGGCATGGCCGCCGAAGACATTCCGAAGGCGCTGGAGCCCTTCGGTCAGGTCGACAGCCGGCTGTCGCGCAAATACGAGGGGACAGGCCTCGGCCTGCCGCTCTCGAAGGCGCTGGTCGAGCTGCATGGCGGACGGCTGGAGATTGAGAGCGAGCCCGGCGCCGGCACGACGGTGACCATCGTGCTCCCGGTCTCGCGCATCGTGGCGCAGGACTCAGGCGCGACGATCCACCGCCTCAAGCGGAAATCGCGCTAGCTCCTCAACGAGGCGGACGAGCCGGGCGGCGGCGCTGTCGACGAGCTTGCGGCCCATCTCCGCGGTCCCGAGCCGCGCATCGCCGACGGCACCCGCCGGATTGAGATCCTGCGCTTGCCAGGCAAAGGCGAGCCGCCCATGCGCGGCCAACGACGGAAAGTCGCGCTCGAGGCCGCGCGCCCGGGACGGAAAATCGCGGATCTTCTCGCTACGCACGAGGTCGGGGCGCAGGTGGAGCATCAGCGCCGTTTCGAGGCCGCCGCCGTGCAGCCCCGCCTCGCGCTCGGCCGGCGGCAGCACGGCTTCGCGCTCCATCATGCGCCATGCATTGGCGGCGACGACCACCATCGCACGCCGCGTGCGCAGATCCTGGGCCACCATCTCGAGCACCTGCGGCTGGCCGCCGTGGCTGTTGAACAGCACCAGCTTGCGCAGCCCTGCGCGGGCAACACCTTCTGCGACCTCGGTGACGAGATCGAGCAGGCTCTTCGCCGAGAGCGAGAGCGTCCCGGCGAAATCGCTATGCTCGCCCGATGCGCCGACCGACAGCATCGGCAGCACCACGGCCGGAAGATCTGGTGGCACCAGCGCAAGCGCTCGCGCCAGCACGCCTTCATTGATCAGGGCGTCGGTGCCGAGCGGCAGATGGGGACCGTGCTGCTCGATCGCGGCCACCGGCAGGATCGCGACCGTCCGCGCACGATCCAGGGCCGCAACATCCTCGGTCGTCAGCTCCTGCCAGAGCCGCGTGGTCACGGCGATACCGTGGCGTGCGCGCGCGCCCAGGCGACGACTACCTCGATCGTTTTTTCCAGCAGCGCCTTCAGCGGTGCGGCGCGCTGCGCATCGAAGCGGTAGGGCGGCGACTCGTCCATGTAGCAGGCCTGCCCCAGCTCCAACTGCAGCGCGTGCACGCCGCTCCGTGGCTGTCCGAAGCGCCGCGTGATGTAGCCGCCGGTGAAGCGGCCGTCGACGACGCTCGAAAATGCGTTGGTCGTCTTGAGCATGCGCGCCACCGCCTCGATGAGATCCGGCGCCGCGCTCGTGCCCTTGGCAGAGCCGAGATTGAGGTCCGGCAGCTTGCCCCTGAAGAAGCGCGGCACCATCGACGGGATTGAATGCGCATCCCAGAGCACCGCAACGCCGTGGCGCGCCTTCAGCGTTTCGAGCTCGCCGGCGAGCTTGTCATGATAGGGCCGCCAATACCGCGAGACGCGCTGCGCCACCTCGTCGTCGTCGGGGCCGAGGCCGGAGCGGTAGACGGCATCGCGGTTGAACGTCGTCAACGGCACCAGCTCGGTGTTGTCGGCACCCGGATAGAGCGGCTTGCCGGACGGATCGCGGTTCAAGTCGATGACGTAGCGCGAATGAGTGGCGACGATCAGCCCGGCGCCGAGCTGCCGCGCGAAGTCGTAGAGCAGCGGCACATGCCAGTCGGTATCAGGCAGATCCAGCGCCTCGGTCGTCATGCGCGCGGCGATCTCGGCCGGGATCGTGGTCCCCGCATGCGGCACGCTGATCAGCACCGGTGTAGTGCCGGGGACGAATTGGAAGACTTCGCTCATAGACTCTTCTCGTTGGCGGCGCCGCCCCTGATCACGGTCCGCGCCGGATTGGCGCCAATCCAATAGCTGAGTTCCGCCGGATGCGAAATATCCCAGGCGACGAAATCCGCGACCTTGCCCGGCTCGAGCGTGCCGCGGTCGTCCAAGCCCAAGGCACGCGCGGCGTTGCGGGTGACGCCGGCGAGCGCTTCCTCCGGCGTCAGGCGGAACATCGTGCACGCCATGTTCAGCATCAGCAGCAGCGATAACGCCGGCGACGAGCCGGGATTGCAGTCCGAGGCGATGGCGATCGGCACGCGGTGGCGGCGGAACATGTCGATGGGCGGCGGCTTGCTGTCCCGCAGGAAGTAGAACGCACCCGGCAGCAGCACCGCGACCGTGCCGGCGCGGCCCATCGCGGCCACACCGTCTTCATTGGCGTGCTCGAGATGCTCCGCCGACAGCGCGCCGAAGCGCGCCGCGAGTGCCGCACCATTCTGGTCGGAAAGCTGATCCGCGTGCAGCTTCAGCGGCAACCCGTGCGCCTGCGCCGCCCTGAACACGCGGGCCGCCTCTTCGCGCGAGAATGCGATGCGCTCCACAAACACGTCGACCGCATCCGCGAGGCGCTCCTTGACGACCGCATCGAGCATCGGCCCGGCGACGATGTCGATATAGTCGCTCTGGCGGCCGTGGAACTCGGCCGGCACTGCATGCGCCCCCAGGAAGGTCGTCTGTACGGTGACCGGATAGACCTCGCCGAGGCGGCGCGCCGCGCGCAGCATCTTCATCTCGGTCTCGATGTCGAGCCCGTAGCCGGACTTGATCTCGATCGTGGTTACGCCCTCCGCAAGCAGCGATTCGAGCCGCCGGCTGGCCGATTTCAGGAGCTCGTCCTCGCTCGCGGCGCGGGTCCGCGCGACGGTCGAGCGGATGCCGCCGCCGGCGCGCGCGATCTCCTCATAGGTTGCGCCCTTGAGCCGCTGCTCGAACTCGCCCGCGCGGTCGCCGCCGAAGACCAGGTGGGTATGGCAGTCGATCAGCCCGGGGGTGACCCAGGCGCCGCCGAGGTCGTGGGTTGCCCGCGTCTTTTCGGGCAGGTCGGCGCGGCGGCCGACCCAGGCGATGCGTCCATCGCGCACGGCGATCGCGCCGTCCTCGATGGCGCCGTAGGCGGCGCCGCCTGCCGTCATCGTCGCCAGCTTTGCGTTGGTCCAGACCGCGTCGAATTGCGCCACGTCATTTCCCTTGCCGGCCCCGCTCGGGGTCGGCATTAAGTCTGCGCCGTTTCTACCCTTCCCCGGACCAATCGTCGATGCCGAGCTATTTCGCCGAATATGCCCTGTTGCCGTCCGGCTGGGCCGCGCGCGTGCGTTTCGAGGTTGACGCGGCCGGCGACCTCGCCGCGGTCACGCCCGATGCGTCGGCGGACGGCGCGCAACGCCTGCACGGGGTCGCAGTCCCGGGCATGCCCGACCTGCATTCGCACGCCTTCCAGCGCGCCATGGCCGGGCTCGCCGAGCGCGCCGGGCCCGAAGGCGACAGCTTCTGGAGCTGGCGCGACGTCATGTACCGCTTCCTCGCGCGGCTGTCGCCCGACGACGTCGAGGCGATCGCGGCCCAGCTTTATGTCGAGCTGCTGAAGCACGGCTACACCGCCGTCGCGGAGTTCCACTATCTCCACAATGATCCGACCGGTGGACCTTACGAAAATCGCGGCGAGCTGGCGGAACGGATCCTCCATGCCGCGGGCGCGACCGGCATCGGCCTGACTCTGCTGCCGGTGCTCTATCAGACCAGCCAGTTCGGCGGAAAGCCGGCCACCGAGGCGCAGCGCCGCTTCGTGCTGACAACCGAGGATTTCCTGGCCCTGGTCGAGCGGCTCGTACAGCGCCACCGCCGCGACCGGCAGGTGCGCGTCGGCATCGCCCCGCATTCATTGCGCGCAGCACCACCGGATGCGCTGCGGGCGGTGGTGGCGGCGGTGCGCCGCTTCGACGCCGGAGCGCCGATCCATATCCATGCCGCCGAGCAGACGCGCGAGGTCGAGGACTGCCTCGCCTGGAGCGGCAAGCGGCCGGTGGAATGGCTGCTCGACGAAGCGGCCATCGACCGGCACTGGTGCCTCGTCCATGCCACACACATGACCACCGATGAGACAAGGCGCCTCGCCGCGAGCGGCGCGGTTGCGGGTCTCTGCCCGACCACCGAGGGCAATCTCGGCGACGGCCTGTTCCCGCTTCCCGCATTTCTTGCCGCAGACGGCGCGTTCGGCATCGGCTCGGATTCGAATGTCGCCACCAGTCCGGTCGAGGAGCTGCGCTGGCTCGAATACGGGCAGCGGCTTGTCACGCGCGCGCGCAATGTGGCCGAGAAAGCGATTGGCGCTTCGACGGGCGCAAGCCTGTTTCGCCGCGCGCTCGCCGGCGGCGCGCAGGCGCTTGGCCGGCCGATCGGGGCGCTTGCCCCCGGCATGCGCGCCGACATCGTCGTGCTCGAACCTGAGCATCCCGCGCTCTACGGCCGCAGCGGCGACACGCTGCTCGATTCCTGGATCTTCTCCGGCAACGCCAACCCGGTGCGCGACGTCATGGTCGGCGGCCAATTCGTCGTGCGCGAGGGTGTGCATCCGCACGAGGAGCAGGCCCTCGCCGGCTACCGCCGCGCGGTCGCGCGGCTGAGTGTCTAGCGGATCGGCGGCGCGTACATCAGGCCGCCCTTCGTCCACAAATCATTGAGGCCGCGTTCGAGCTGCAGCGGCGAGGTCTTGCCGAGATGGCGCTCGAAGATCTCGCCGTAATTCCCCATCGCCTTGATCGCATTGTAGGCCCAGCGGTCGTCGAGACCGATCATCTTGCCGAACCCGCCCGTGCCCCCGAGCAGGCGCTGCACGGCCGGATTCTTCGACGTCAGCATCTCGTCGACGTTCTTCGAGGTGACGCCGAGCTCCTCGGCCTCGACCAGCGCGAACATGGTCCAGCGCACGATATCGAACCACTGGTCGTCACCATGGCGAACAAACGGTCCGAGCGGCTCCTTGGAGATGATGTCGGGCAGCACGACGTGCTCGTCCGGCGCGGACAGGCCGGTCCGGATGCCGGCGAGCTGCGAGGCATCGGTCGTGTACGCGTCGCAACGGCCGGCCTCGTACGCCTTTCGCGTCTCGTCGTTCTGCTCGATCACCAGCGCTTCGACCTTGAGGCCGTTGGCGCGCGCCCAGTCCACAAGGTTCAGCTCATTGGTCGTGCCCGTGGTGACGCACACCGTGGCCCCGTTCAGCTCCTTAGCGCTGCGCAGGCCGAGCTTCTTGCGCACGAGGAAGCCCTGGCCGTCGTAGAAGGTCGTGTTGGTGATGTTCAGTCCCGACGCCGTGTCGCGCCCCATCGACCAAGTGGTGGTGCGGATCAGCACGTCGATCTCGCCGGTCTGCAGCGCCGTCAGGCGCTGCTGGCTCGTGAGCGGGCGGAAGCGGATGGCTTTGGCATCGCCGAAGATCGCCGCGGCGAGGGCGCGGCAATGGTCGCTGTCGAAGCCGCTATACTCGCCGCGGCTGTCGGGATTGCTGAATCCGGGCGCGCCGATATGGGCCCCGCAGATGAGATGTCCGCGCTGCTTCACCGTCGCCAATGTGCTCTGCGCGTTCACCGGCGCCGTCACCAGGGCCAGCAACAATGCGACTCCCGCTCCCGCCGCCCGCATCCACTTCATGATTTGTCCCCTGTTCCACTCACACCGGATTGAGTCCCGGCTTGTTCGGAGACGATAAGCGGCCTGCGACCGGGTTGTCCAATGCGACCGGCCGACCGGCGCAGAGAGCCTATGCGCGGCGGCCAGTTGCTTCTCGGCCAAGCCCGTCTAACATCGCGCGACTTCAGAAAGGACCCCCATGCAGGATTCGACCCGCTGCGTCCACCGCCCCGCGATTTCGCACGAAGGCTTCGCCAGTCTGACGGTGCCGACCTATCGCGCATCGACCATCGTCTATGACGGTCCCGACTCCTTCGCGAAACGCCGGCAGCGCGGGCTCGACGGGTACATGTACGGGACCCATGGCACGCCGACGACGCGCACGCTGGAAGCGCAGCTGACCGAGCTGCATGGCGGCGTGCGCACCGTGCTCCTCCCCTCCGGCCTGGCAGCGGTGACGATCGTCATGCTCGCCGTCCTGCTGCCGGGCGACCGCGTCCTCATCCCCGACAGCATCTATCCGCCGGGGCGGGCGTTCTGCGCCAACTACCTGAAGCCGCGCGGCATCGACTACGCGGTCTACGACCCGCTCATCGGCGCCGGCATCGCCGACATGATCGACAGCCGCACGAAGCTGGTCTGGGTCGAATCGCCCGGCTCGGCGACGATGGAGGTGCAGGACGTCCCAGCGATCGTTCAGGCGGCCAAGCGCAAGGGCGCCCTCGTCGCCTGCGACAACACCTGGGCGACGGCGCTGCTGTTCAAGCCGCTCGCGCATGGCGCCGATTTCGTCGTCGAGGCACTGACCAAGTATGTCGGCGGGCATTCCGACCTGCTGATGGGCGCCGTCACCGTCGCCGATCTCGGCCTGCGCCAGAAGCTCAAGGAGACCATCAACACGATCGGCATCAGCGTCTCGCCCGACGAATGCTCGCTCGCCCTGCGCGGCATCGAGACGATGAGCGTGCGGCTTGCGCATGTGGGCCGGGTCGCCGAAGCCTTCGCGCGCCGGCTGGAGGGCGAGGCGGTGGTCGACCGCGTGCTGCATCCGGCCCTGCCCTCCTGCCCGGGCCACGCGTTCTGGAAGCGCGACTTCAAGGGATCATCGAGCCTGTTCAGCATCGTGCTCAAGCGGGGCGCGGAGAAGAACCTCGACGCAGCGCTGACGGGCCTGAAGCTCTTCGCCATCGGCGCGTCCTGGGGCGGCACGCACAGCCTGGTGGCGCCGATGGCGATCGAGCGCACGGCCAATCCCTGGACAGGCGGCGCCATCTTCCGCATCAACATCGGTCTTGAGGACGAGAACGATCTATGGAAGGAGCTGAGCGGGATCTTCAAGGCGCTGCAAGGCGCCCGCGGCGCCTAGGCTTCACGGGGCCTTGGGCGCCCAATCGCGCGCCGAGCGCTCCGCGGCAGTGATCTGGTCCGTGGACAGACGCGCGCCGGCGGCAGCGAGCAACTGCGCCGCGCGCTCGCGCTGCGCGCCGCGCGAACGTTCGGCCGCGATGTACAACCAAGTGTACGCCTGCTGGAAATCCTGCGAGACGCCGCGGCCGCTGGCATAGAGCATCCCAAGCGCCTGGGCGGCGTCCGAGTGCCCCTGATCCGCCGCCAACCGCAGATACCGCGCCGCCTGAGCCTCGTCCTTGCCGATGCCGCGCCCCTGCAGATAGGCCGCGCCGAGATAGAACTGGCCGCGCATCTCGCCCTGATCGGCGGCCAGCTTGAACAGGCGCACCGCTTCGGCAAGGTCCACCGGAACGCCGCGGCCGCGGACATACAGCAGGCCCAGATGCGACCGGCCCATCGCGTTCCCCTGGTCGGCCGCGGCGCGATAGAAGCGTTGAGCCTCGGTGAGATCCTGCGATACGCCGATTGCGTGCTCATACATGTAGCCGAGATTGACCTGGGCCACTGGGTGGCTCTTCTCGGCGGCCATTCGATACCACTTCATCGCCTCGGCGAAGTCGCGGGCGACATGGCGCCCGTGATAGTAGAAGTTCCCCAGATTGTTCTGCGCGGCCGAATCGCCCGCGTCGGCGGCGCGCCGGTACCATTTCATGGACTCGGCAAGATCGCGCGCGACGCCCTGTCCATGCTCATAGGCCAGCCCGAGCGACATCATCGCCCGTGCATCACCCTGGTCCGCCGCGCCGCGGAACCAGAGAACCGCCTGCGCTGGATCCTTCGGCACGCCCTTGCCCTCGAAATGCGCCGCGCCGACTGACGCGAGCCCGGAGGCCTGGCCTTGCTCCGCGGCGCGCTGATACCATTGCAGCGCCTCCGTCGGATCGCGCTCGACGCCCGCGCCGCGCTCGTACATGACGCCCAGATTGTGCTGGGCGACCGCGTCGCCCTGGAGTGCGGCCCGCCGAAACCATTCGGCAGCCTGCCCGTCGTCTTTCTTGACTCCCTCCCCTTTCTCATACATGGCGCCAAGCAGGCTCTGCGCCGGGGCATAGTTCTGTTCGGCACTCGCCCGGATGAACGACAGGGCTTCCCCGTAGAGCTTGCGGTTCTTTAGCAGGAGCCCAGCATTGAACTGCGCCATCGCATGGCCCTGCTCCGCGGCGAGGCGGTACAGGCGCAGCGCGTGATAGTCGCTGGCCTCGACGCCCTCGCCCTTCAGATACATGTAGCCCAGCGCCGCCTGGCCGTTCGCGTCGCCGCG
>DATAAP010000660.1:0-1617 GCA_036260035.1 Alphaproteobacteria bacterium
GCTGCGCGATTACGGGCCGCGGCTCGCTGTCACCGAGCCAGCGCCCGCCGACGGCTAGAGCATGATCCCGAAAAGTGGGAACCGGTTTTCGGACAAGATCATGCTCAAACAAAAGATCTAGCCGCGGATGCCGACCACCTGTCCGCCATCGACGACCAGCGTCGCGCCCGTCATGTAGCGGCCGGCATCGGAGGCGAGCAGCAGCAGCACGCCGTCGAGATCGCGCGGCTCGCCGAAGCGGCCCAGCGGAATGTCGCGGATCATGCCCTTGCCGAGATCGCTCAGCAGGTAGCCCTGGTTCATCTCGGTCGGGATGAAGCCCGGCGCGATCGCGTTGACGCGCACCCCCTTGAAGCCGAGCTCGACCGCGAGCGACTTGGTGAGCTGGATGACGCCTGCCTTCGCGGTTGCATACGCAACAACGCCCTTAGCGGCGCTGAGCCCTAGGATCGACGCAATATTGACGATCGCCCCGGTCTTCTTCGCCGCAAGCATGCGGCGCGCCCCCTCTTGCGCCCAGAAGAACACGGCATCGAGGTCGATGCCGATGACGCGCTGCCAGTCCTCCTCCAGCATGTTGATGGCGCGGCTCGCCGCCGCGATGCCCGCATTGTTCACCAGGATCGTCACGCTGCCGAACGCCTTTTCGGCTGCCTCGAATGCCTGCACCATGGCGGCGCGGTCCGTCACGTCGGCCGTGACGGAGAGCGCCTTGCCGCCCGCCGCCTCGATCTTCTCCCTGGCGGCCGCGAGCCGATCGGCGCGGCGCGCGACCAGCACGACGGCCGCGCCATTGGCCGCGAGCACCTCGGCGAAGCGCAGCCCGAGCCCGCTCGAGGCGCCCGTGACGAGCGCCACCTGGCCCGAGAGATCGAACAGCTCGGCAGCCTTCATGCGAAAGTCCTTTCAAGTCCCATACAGCGTCCGCGGCAGCCAGGTGGCGAGGCCGGGAGCGAACCACAGAACGACCAGCGCGAGGAGCTGGATCGCGACGAACGGAATGATTCCCACATAGATATGACGTGTCGTGATCTCGGGCGGCGCGACACCGCGCAGGAAGAACAGCGTCGGCCCGAGCGGCGGATGCATATACGAGGTCTGCAGGTTCACCGCCATCATCACGCCGAGCCAGACCGGGTCGACGCCTTCCAGCTTCAGGAGCACCGGCGCGACGATCGGCACCACGACGAAGATGATCTCGAAGGCATCCATCACGAAGCCGAGCAGGAACATCGCCAGCATCACGGCCAGGATCGCGCCGCCGGCACCGCCCGGCAGGTTGCCGAGCGCGCGGTGCACGAGGTCGTCGCCGCCGAGCCCCCGGAACACCAGGCTGAACAGGGTCGCGCCGATCAGGATCGCGAAGATCATGCTGACCATCTGCGTGGTCTTGTGCATGGTCGGCCAGAGGAAGCCCGCGCGCCACACGTGACGCAGCGAGAGCGCGAGGCTGACCACCACGGTGGCGATCAGGAGCAAGGCGAGCGCCGTGCCAACCGGCGAATGCCCGCGCATGTCGACCACGTTTCGCAGCACCAGGAGCGCGAGCAGCGCCGTGATGCAGAGCATCGCGGCCGCGGCCTCGACGCGCCGCGCAGCGAGCAGGATCGCGCCCAC
>DATAAP010000661.1:0-3490 GCA_036260035.1 Alphaproteobacteria bacterium
CGCACCAAGCCGCGAGTTCCTCCAGCCGGCCCAGCGCCCCTGCCGGCTTGGTCAGTTCCCGCTCCCGCACCCGGGCGCGGGTGCCGGCCTCGAGATCGGGGCCGGGCAGATGCGCCATCAGCGCCCGCATCTCCGCCAAGCTCGCCACGGGATTTCGGGCCATTAACTTCACCTTTGCGAAGGAATTTCGGCGCAACACTAGGGGTCCAATCGTCGCGCCTGAGACGAGACGGGTGTTTTTCCGGCAAGACGCCTATATTTGCCAATGAAAATCCCTCGCCTGCGATCTGCGCCGATGCCGGACACGTCGCCGACTCCGCCAATCACCCGCACCGTTCAGCCGGTCGCCGCACCGCTGCTGAGCTGGGGCGCGGAAGTGCGTCTGGCGCTGGCGTTCCTGACGCGGCTGCCTGTGTCGCTGCCGTCGGACTCTGCCGCGCAGCCGGTCGGGGCGGCAGTCCGCGCTTTTCCGCTGGTCGGTGTGGTCGTCGGCCTGACCGGGGCAGCGGTCTATGCCGTTGCAGACCTGCTCGGCATGTCAGCGACGGTCTCCGCCCTGCTCGCGATCGGCGCCATGGTGATCCTTACCGGCGGCCTTCACGAGGACGGCCTCGCCGACTCGGCCGATGGCCTTGGCGGGACAACGCGCGAACAGGCCTTAGCGATCATGCGCGACAGCCGGATCGGCACGTTCGGTGTCATGGCGCTGTTCTTCGTCCTGTCGCTGCGCGTCGTCGCCCTCTCCTATGCCGGCAGTACGGTCGAAGCGGTGTGCCTGCTGATTGCCGCCGCCGCAGGCTCGCGCGCTGCAATCCCGGCCCTCATGCACATGCTGCCGCCCGCGCGCCGCGACGGTCTGGGCTGGTCGGCCGGACAGCCAGACCGTCGACGCGTGGTCGATGCCGGCGCCCTGGGCGCGCTGGTCGTCGTTCTCATGCTCTGGCCGGTCTGGGGCTTGCTTGCCATCACCAGCGCCGCCGCTGCTGCAGCCCTGGTCGGCTGGCTTGCGCGCCGCCGCCTCGGCGGGCAGACTGGCGATGTGCTGGGCGCTGCCCAGCAGCTCGCGGAAACCGCGATTCTCCTGTCTTATGTCGCCGCGCCGACCTGGATCTGAAAGTTGCCTTAACTCATGACGATCACGACGCGCTGGTGGTGGATCCGCCATGCGCCGGTCATCAATCCCTCCGGCCGCATCTACGGCCAGCGCGACGTGCCGGCCGATACATCGAATGCCCTCGCCTTTGCTGCTCTTGCCGCACGCGTGCCGAGCGATGCGATCTGGCTCGCCACGCCGCTGAGACGTACCCAAGCCACGGCCGCCGCCATTCATGCGGCGATGAACGGCGCAGCACCGCCGCAGCCCCGCATCGAGCCCGCCTTTATCGAACAGAGTTTCGGCGACTGGCAGGGCATGGCTTATGAGGACATCGGTGCCTATGGCCGTGTGCGCCCGGGCACCAAGGGGATCGGCATTGAGGGCCACCGGTTCTGGCTGGCGCCGGCCCACGAAACGCCGCCGGGCGGCGAGAGCTTCGTCGATGTGATGCGGCGCGTCGCGGAAGGCATCGAGCGCCTGACCCAGGCGCATGCCGGACGCGACATCGTCGTCGTTGCGCATGGTGGATCGATCCGCGCCGCGCTGGCGCACGCGCTGTCGCTCGAGCCCGAAGCCGCCCTCGCCTTCACCATCGACACCCTCTCGCTCAGCCGGCTCGACCACATCCAGGGGCCTGGAAAGGGCAATCCGTGGCGCATCGGCCCAGTGAACCTGCCGCCGGTCCTGACCAGCGCCGCGCCTGTTCCGGTCGCGTGAGCCGCCCCTGTTCACGGTCCCGCTCCGCGTGGTACGGTCCCTCCGCGTTCGGACAGGGAAGTCCGGTGACGCGGTCGGGACCTCTCGCAACCGCCAAGCCGTCGCTGCCCCCGCAACTGTAAGGGCGAGACTGCATTCCAGACGCCACTGACGCAGGCCCGGGCTCGGGTCGCGACGGGAAGGCGGAAAGCGGTCAAGGACCCCGAGCCAGGAGACCTCCCGGACGCCGGCCTGCGGGCCGCGGCCCACTCGATTCCTCGGCGGGAGGATCGGCACTTTGGCATCCCTGGCATCGGCCGCTTCTGCGGCGAACACCACCCTTCGCTGCATTACGCTCGTTCTGGGCGGCGCACGCGCCGGCAAGAGCGCCTATGCCGAGCGGCTGATCGCCGAGGAGTTGGCGCCGCAGCAGACTGCGCTCTACATCGCCACCGCCGAAGCGCGGGACGCGGAGATGGCGGAGCGCATCGCGCAGCATCGCGCGCAGCGCGGCGCCATCTGGGAGACCCGGGAGGTGCCGCTGGCGCTTCCCGACGCATTGCGGTCGATCAGCCGATCGGACCAGCCGGTGCTGGTCGACTGCCTCACCCTGTGGATGTCGAACGTGCTGGCGAGTGAACAGGATGTCGGAGCCGCGACGCGCGATCTCATCGCCGCGTTGAAAGAAGCCCGCGGGCCGGTTGCGCTCGTATCCAACGAGGTGGGGCTCGGCATCGTGCCGGACAATGCGCTAGCGCGCGCCTTCCGCGACCATGTCGGGCGCCTGCATCAAGCCATCGCGGAAATCGCCGACCGGGTTGTGTTCGTCGCGGCTGGCCTGCCGCTTGTTCTGAAGGAAAAGAAATGAAGCTGCGCCCCCGAATTCCCGCGACCGTCATTACCGGATTCTTGGGCGCCGGCAAGACGAGCCTGCTGCGCCATCTGGTGAGCCATGCCAAGGGACGACGCATCGCGCTGGTGATCAACGAGTTTGGCGAGCTGGGCATCGATCGCGAGTTGCTGCTCGGCTGCGGCGACAAGGCCTGCGCGCCGGCCGATGTGGTCGAGCTTGCCAATGGCTGCATCTGCTGCACGGTGGCCGATGATTTCCTACCGACGATCGAAGCGCTACTCGATCGTGCCGCGCCGCCCGACCATATCGTGATCGAGACCTCAGGCCTCGCCCTGCCCAAGCCGCTGGTGAAGGCGTTCGCATGGCCGGAGGTGCGCGCGCGCGTGACCGTCGACGGCGTGATCGCGGTCGTCGATGCGGCGATGGCCGCGGCGGGCGCCTTCGTCGAGCCGCCCTCACAAGGCGCCGACCACGACAATCCGCTCTAAGAGGTCTTTACCGACCAGCTTCAATGCGCCGATTTCGTCGTAATCAACAAGACCGATCTGGTCGATCGGGAAACGCTGAATGCGCTGAACAAGGACCTGTCGGCGCGCGTCCGTCCGGGCGTGAAACTGGTCCAGACCCGCTTCGGCGTTCTGGATGCTGCGGTTGCGCTGGGGCTCCATGCGGCTGCGGAAAATGACCTTGCCAACCGGCCATCGCATATCGATGAGGCAGGCGAGCACGACCACGATGACTTCGAGAGCTTCGTCGTGCCGCTCGGCGCGGTGCCCGAGCCGGGTGCGCTCACCGCACGCTTGCGCGAGACGATCGCCGCGCACGACATCCTGCGCGTGAAGGGC
>DATAAP010000662.1:0-3868 GCA_036260035.1 Alphaproteobacteria bacterium
GTCGCCGAGGCGTTCGGCGTCAAGGCCTGGACCGTCAAGGACCCGGCCGACCTGCGCAAGACGCTGCAGCAGGCCGTCGAGCACGGCGGCCCCACGCTCGTCGACATCATCGCCCAGCCGCTGCACGACGCAAAGGCGCCAGTCTCCGAGTGGGTGGCGTAACGTCCGAAAGCGTCGCTTTCGGCACGACCCTGATCCTCCGCCTTTTTCCGCAAGCGGGAGAGGGTAGGGTGAGGGTCGCGCCGCCGCAGCAATTCTACGATTGACTAAGGCAGCCCCGCCTTGTCGGTCTCGACATCGGTGATGAACAGCTTCGAGGGCGCGCAGGTGATCATCAGCTCGATCTTCGCCGCGATGGCGACTTCGAGCGGCGTCATGCTGCACGCCCAGAAGACCGGCACGAGGCCCTTCGGAATCGCGCTGACCGGCTGACCGGTCATCGGATTGGCGAGGTCGGCGCCGATCGCCGCGGGATCGCCGATATGGAAGGGCGCGCCGTGGTTGAACGGGAAGCGCTGCGTGAGCTGCGTCGCGGTGATCGCTTCCTTCGGAGTCAGCCAGCGCATCGTCACGACGAGCGGCCCCGAGAACGGGCCGGCCGGATCGGTGGGCACGGACGTGCGCAGCACCCAGCGGTTCTTCTCCGTCTGCACGCCGGCGCGGTTGAGGGCAAGGTCGCAGGACGTGTTCGAGCCGATCAGGAAGGCGACGAAATCGTCGCGCCAGAGATCGGTGATGGTCTCGGGCTTCGCTTCAAGCGTCCCATGGCGGTAGACGTGATAGAGCGCGAGGTCGGTGCGGAGATCGGCGCCAGGCGCCACGCGGCGCGGCTCCCAGCTGCCGCGGTCCGTCACCTCGTAGACCGGGCAGGGGCGCTGGTTGCGCTGGCAGAACACCAGGAAGTCGAAGGCCTGCGCCTGCGGCAGGATCACCAGCGCACATTGCACATGGCCGCGCGCGACATTGCGGGTGGTCGGCAAATTGAAGCGCCCCTCGCGCATGGCGAGCCGCACCTCGCGCGGCGTCATGCGGCCGAAATCCTCGGCGCTCGGGGTCTGGCTGCGGGCAAGGGTCGTTGTGCTCACGAGGGGGCGTCTCCTTCAAAGGCGTACGGTCGCCGGATCGGCGATGAAGCCGGGCAGCGGGCTGAAGGTCAACACCAACGTAAGGAAGCCGCGGCGCAGGCGGATGCGGCGCGGTAGGGTCGGCAAACGCAGACCCCAGAAAAGCGAAACCTCGCCAGTACATCCGTGGCGAGGCCTCAACCCACGCTCGCGATCCCGTGGACCGCCGCGCAAGGCAAAGATGCCGGAAATTGGTTTATGATTTATGAATGTCCGCTGACGGTCGGAAGACCGCCGATCCTGATTTCTACCGCATGGGACGGCGGCGGAGACGGCCCTTCACCCGCGTCGTCGCGAAGCCGGCCGTGCGCACCAGCTGCAGCTCCGCGAGAAATGCATCGCCATTCCGCGTCAAGGCGCCGCGCGCCCATCTCGCGGCATCCGTGATGGTTCGGCGATAATAGTGGTAAGGAATGCCGAACAGGGAGCGCGCAACGTTCTGGGGCATGCGCTGCGCGACCATGCTGCCGGCATCCCAATTCCATTTGCGGAAATACGTTTTGGTGAGGCGTTGGGCCGGAATGTTGTGATGCACGACGGCGCGCGGCCAGTACATCACGCGCTCGCCGCGCTCGATAAGCCGCTGCAGCAGGTCCGAGTCCTCGCCGATGTAGAGCTTGTCGCCGGTGCGGCCGAGCCCTACGTGAAAACGAAAGGTCCGGAACACGTCGCGCCGCACCGCGAGGTTGGCTCCCCAGAGCAGCGGCTCTCGCAGCTCCATCGGCTTGTCGCCGTGATCGAGCAGGGCGAGGAATCCGTGCAGGGCCGGGCCGAGCCAGCGCGGCGGCGGCGCCTGCCATTTCGGCAGGATCTTGCCGCCAAGCGCGGCGGGGTCCTCCTGCGCAAAGGCGGCAGCGATTTCGCGCAGCCAGAAGGGGTCGACCAGGACATCGTCGTCGCTGAATACGATGATATCGCCGGTCGCGACCTCGATGCCCGCGTTGCGCGCGTGCGAGAGTCCCTGGCGCGGTTCGAAGAGATAGCGCGCCGGCAGCGGCGACAGCGGCAGGAACTCCTCGATCGCCCGGCGGGTTTCGTCGTGCGAATTGTTGTCGACGACGATGATCTCGCCTTCGACGCCATCGACATCGAGTGATCGCAGACTCCGCAATGTTTGCCGCAGGCTCTGTACGCGGTTGTACGTGCAGATGATCAGGGTCAAGCGAAGCAGTGAGGCGGGATCGGCCATCGTTCCCCTGCGATGAGGTTCAAGAGCTGAAGAATGCGCGGCGAACTCGGCCCGTTACAGAGTCAAAGACGTGACCGATTTCGGCGTGAGAGATTCTGTACTTGTCTAGGTGGTTTCCGTGCGGCTGACGCAATCTCGCCGAGACAATACGTCAACACCGCCGCCAAAAACCCCCGCCACGCCGGCAGGTTCCGCCCATCCGTATTTTTTCGTATCTGTTATTTCGAGGACAGAGACGCCAAAGGGGTAACGATGACGGAGAGATTGTTCGCCGGCATGTCGACCGTCTCGCGCACGCGCAACCCGTGGCGCTCCGCCGTTTCCGCGACTGCTTCGAGGTCGCGCACTCCCCATTCGGGATTGCGGCGTCGCAAATCGGCATCGAATGCCTCATTGCTAGGCACAGGAGCGCGGTCGCGGCGCCGGTACGGGCCGTAGAGATAGAGAACGCCGCCGCGCGGAAGAAGGCGCGCCGCACCGCGCATCAACGCGACCGTCGCCGGCCAAGGCGAGATGTGGATCATGTTGATGCACAGGATCGCATCCGCGCGCTGCACCGGCCATGGCTGCGAAAGCACGTCGAGGGTCAGCGCCGGCCGGACGTTCGGCAGCTGCGTCGCCGCGCGCCACGCTTCGATCGAGGCGAGCGCTGCCGGGTCCGCGTCGGTCGGCTGCCAGACGAGGCGCGGCAGGTTTTTCGCGAAATGGACGGCGTGTTCGCCGGTGCCGCTCGCGATCTCCAGAACGAGTCCTTCCGCGGGAAGCACCCGCTTCAGTACGTCGAGGATCGGGTCGCGATTGCGGGCGGTGGACGGAGAGCGGAGCCGGGCGTCGCTTGCATCCTGCATGGGAAGACCCTAGATAGCGCCGGAGCGTTGATCAACATCCACAAAGTCGAGAGGCCATGCTTCGCCGCCTGAGAGACCTGCTTTCCGCGACCCCTTCGGGTCATCACAATCGCGACGAGCTGCGGCTCGCGGCGGCGGCACTCCTGGCCGAGGCGGCGCGGCTCGATGGACATGTTGCGCCGAGCGAGCGTGCGGCGATGCGGCGCGTGCTCGCCGAGCGCTTCGCGCTGGACGACAAGGAGGCGGCGGCACTGGTGGAAGAGGGCGAAGCGGCGGCCGAGGACTCGACCCAGATGTTCGCCTTCACCCGGGTCATCAACCGCGACTGGCCGGCCGACGAGCGCGCGGCGCTGTTCGAGATGATCTACGAAGTGATCTATGCCGACGATGCGCTGCACGATCTCGAGCACAATCTGATGCGCCGCCTCGGCGAGCTCATCTACCTCCCCGACCGCGACCGCAACGAGGCGCGCCAGCGGGTGCAGCGCCGGCTGCAGACGGGCTAGCCGGAGGGGAGGATCGGCGCGATCTCGCCGCGGAACCAACCAGACTCGATCAACGCGCGGACGGCGGCGATGTCGGGCGCCAATGAGCGGTCCTGATCGAGGAAGGGCGAGCGGCTGCGGATCTCGCGCAGCACCCTGACGAGGGCCGGGCTGGTCGTCAGCGGCCGGCGCAGGTCGACGCCCTGCGCTGCGGCCAGCAGC
>DATAAP010000663.1:0-22088 GCA_036260035.1 Alphaproteobacteria bacterium
CAGCTATGGCTGGCTCGAGGGCCGGATCGAGAAGGGCATGAGTTGGTTCCGCGCGCTTGCAGGGTGCGTTCCGTCATCATCGCAGGCATCCGAATCGCACGATCCGACATCTCTGGCGATTCGGCGCGCGCCCACCGTCCCGCAGCTGGAGCCGCGGATTGCGGCCAAACCGCCGGCGGGAAGGCTGCGGCGCACGGCGCCGATCGTCATCGACAAGCTGCCGAAAAAGCCGGTCCGGCCCGGCGCCAAGTAGCTACCGGGAGTCCCAGACCGCGAAAAGCCGTGCTAGCCTGCGGCCGATAGAACGTTTCACGGCCGAGGGACGCGATGCCTTTCGACACACCCGACGACATCTTCCATCCGCAGCACTATGCGAAAGTGCGCCTGCCGGCGATGCAGGCCGAGACCCTGCCGCCGTGGTGCTACACCTCGCAGACCTTTTACGACCGCGAGGTGGCGCGGATCTTCAGTAAGCAGTGGGTCTTCATCGGCCGCGGCGATCGCATCCCCAATCCGGGCGACTATTTCACTGTGGACTATGTCGGCGTGCCGTTGATCATCATCCGCGATCGCGCCGGAAATCCACGCGCTTTCGCCAATTCCTGCCGCCATCGGGGCGCGCGCATGATGACCGGGGAAGGGAACTGCAACGTGATCCGCTGCCCCTATCACAGCTGGGCCTACTCGCCCGAGGGCAGGCTGGTTGCGGCGCCCGAGATGGACGCGACCGAGAATTTCGACAAGGCCGAATGGGGCCTGACGCCGGTGAAGCTGGAGACGCTCGGCGGCTTCATGTGGATCAACCTCGATCCCGATAGCGTCAGCTTGCGCGACTATCTCGGCGACCTCGCGCAGCACATTGCCAGCTACAACATGGACGACATGGTCTGCGTCCGCCGCAAGGAATACGACGTCGGCTGCAACTGGAAGCTCTTCTTCGAGAACTTCGCCGAGCAGTACCACATCCCGTTCGTGCACTCGGGCTCGCTCTACAAGAAGAAGCGCCAGATCCTGCCGCCCGACGAGACGCACGGAAACTACGTCGCCAAGTTCGTCGCCCACAAGGGCAGCCGCGCGCTGCTTGAAGGCGAGACCGGCTTTCCGCCGATCCCGACGCTCGAAGGCCGGTATGTCGAAGGCACGTACTATCCGTCGATCTTCCCGAACACGATGTTCGGCTGCTGCATCGATGTGATGTGGTATGTCGAGCTGCAGCCGCAGGGCCCGCGGCGCACCAAGGTGATCGTCGGCTCCTGCGTTCCGAGAGCCAATCTGCAGCGCCCCGATTTCGAGGAGACGATGCAGAAATACTACGGGCGCTGGGACACCACGATCCCGGAGGACATCGTGGCACTGGAGCTGCAGCAGCAGGGCCTCGAGTCGCCGCTGGCGAAACCCGGACGCTTCTGCAAGCTCGAGCGTCTCGTCCACGACATCGACAACTGGATCCTCGATCGCGTCATCGGCAACGCGCGCTAGTGCCTCACTGCGGCTTGATTCCCGCCGCCTTGATGACGTCGCCCCATTTCTTGTTCTCGGCGCCGATGAAATCGGAATACTGCTGCGGCGTCATCGCGGCGTCGGCGACGAGGCCGAGCTCGCGCATGCGGTTCCTGACCGCGTCCTGCGCGACGATCTTCTGCGCCTCAGCGTGGATGCGGCGGACCAAGTCGTCCGGCATCTTCGCCGGCCCGGTCAGGCCAAACCATGCCGCCGAGATGATGGTCGGATAACCTTGCTCGGCGAAGGTCGGGATGTCCGGGAAGGCATCGAGGCGCTTCTCGGCCGCCAGGCCGAGCGGCCGCAGCTTGCCTTCCTGGATCTGGCCGGCGTGGGCTGAGAGATTGTCGGTGATGATCTCGATTTCCTTGCCGAGCAGCGCCACCTGCGCCGGCGCCGAGCCGCGATAGGCGATGTGCGTCATCGGCACGTTGATGGTCCGCGCGATCAGCTCTCCCGTCAGATGGCCGAGGCTGCCCTGGCCGCCCGAGCCGAAATTGACCGAGTCCGATTTCTTCTTCGCCGCGTCTATGAATTCTTTCAGGGTCTTGTATGGCGCCTCGGCATTGGCGAGCATCACGCTCGGCCCGCGACCGAGGAACGCGATGTGCGTGAAATCCTTGACCGGGTCGTAGGGCACGTTCGGCTGCAACACCGGGGCGACGCCCTGGGCTGCGGAGGTGGTCAGGAGGAGGGTGTAGCCGTCCGGCGGCGCCTTGGCGACGAAATCGGTGCCGATGATCCCGCCCGCGCCAGGTCGGTTCTCGACCACGAAGGGCTGCTTGAGGGCGTCCTGGAGCTGCTGAGCCATAAGCCGCGCCATCAGATCGGCGACGCCGCCTGGGGCGAAGGCCGCCACGACCTTGACCGGCTTGTTGGGCCAGGCTGTCTGCGCGGCAGCGGGCAGGGCCGCGGTCAGGCCGAGGCCGGCACCCGCAAGCAGGAGATTGCGTCGCGTCAGCCTCATCATTGGCAGCTCCCCGTGATAAATCGATATATCACGCATGCTAGCGGCGGGTATGCGGCATCGGCAATCGCTTTGGTGTGCGATGTCGTGTTTTTCTTTCAGTGGCTTATTCCGCGTCCGTCGCCTAAATAAGAGGCCCAATCGCACGCGAAAAATCGACCGATGGCAAAGACTTATTACGTTACGACGCCAATCTATTACGTGAACGATGCCCCGCATATCGGGCACGCGTACACGACTTTGGCCTGCGATGTCCTCGCGCGGTTCAAGCGGCTGGACGGCTATCGCGTCCATTTCCTGACCGGCACCGACGAGCACGGCCAGAAGGTCGAGAAGGCGGCGGCGCAGGCCGGCATGGACCCGCAGGCCTTCACCGACAAGGTCTCACAGAACTTCCGCGACCTCGCGAAAGCGATGAACATCTCCAACGACGATTTCATCCGCACGACCGAGGCGCGCCACAAGCTCGCCAGCCAGGCGATCTGGAAGGCGCTGGAGCGCAATGGCGACATTTACCTGGGCAAGTACGCCGGCTGGTACGCCGTGCGCGACGAGGCGTTCTATGGCGAGGACGAGCTGACCACCGGCCCCGACGGCAAGAAGCGCGCGCCTTCGGGCGCCGAAGTCGAATGGGTCGAGGAGCCGAGCTATTTCTTCCGCCTGTCCGCCTGGCAGGACCGACTGCTGAAGTTCTATGACGAGAATCCAGGCTTCATCGCGCCGCCCAGCCGACGCAACGAAGTCGTTAGCTTCGTGCGCCAAGGCCTTACGGATCTCTCGGTTTCCCGCACCACCTTCAATTGGGGCGTGAAGGTGCCGGATGCACCCGGCCACATCATGTATGTCTGGCTCGACGCGCTAACGAACTACATCACCGCCGTTGGCTATCCCGAGACGGAGAGCGAACTTTTCAAGGCGTTCTGGCCGGCGGACCTGCACATGGTCGGCAAGGACATCTTGCGCTTCCACGCCGTGTACTGGCCGGCCTTCCTGATGGCAGCCGGCATCAAACCCCAGAAGCGGGTCTTCGCCCATGGCTGGTGGACGGTTGAGGGCCAAAAGATGTCGAAGTCGCTGGGCAACGTCATCAGCCCGCACGACATGATCGCGAAATACGGTCTCGATCCGGTGCGCTATTTCCTGCTGCGCGAGGTGCCGTTCGGCCAGGATGGCGACTTTTCGCAACGGGCCATGGTCGGCCGCCTGAACGGCGATCTCGCCAATGATCTCGGCAATCTGGCGCAGCGCGTGCTCAGCTTCGTGCAGAAGAACGCGGGTGCGGCCGTGCCGCAGCCCGGCGCCTTCACGCCGGCCGACCACAAGATGCTCGACGACGCGCGCAACCTGCTGACGATCGTGCGGGCCGAGCTGGAGGAGCAGGCCTTCCACAAGGCGCTTGATGCGCTGTGGCAGGTCGTCGGCGCCGCCAACCGCTATGTCGACGAGCAGGCGCCCTGGACGTTGCGCAAGACGGATACCGGTCGGATGAGCACGGTGCTTTACGTGCTGATGGAGACGCTGCGCCGGCTGGCGATCCTGATCCAGCCTTTCATGCCGCAGTCGATGGCGAAGCTGCTCGACCAGCTCGCCGTGCCCGAGGCCGCGCGCAATTTTGCCGCGTTGGACAAGGCGCTGCTGCCCGGGACCGGCCTGCCGGCAGCGCAGGGCATTTTCCCGCGCTATGTGGAAGAGGGCGCCGTCGCGGCAAAGGGGCGAGGGTGATGCTGGTCGACAGCCACTGCCATCTCGACTATCCGCCGATGGCCGAGGACCTTCCCGGCACGCTCGCGCGCGCGCGCAACGCCGGGGTCAGCACATTGCTTACGATCGGCACCAAGCTGCGCGATTTCCCGCGCGTGCGCGCCATCGCCGAGGCAAACGACAGCGTGTTCTGCTCGGTCGGCATCCATCCGCACGAGGCCGAAAACGAGAACGCAGATACGGCCAAGCTCGTGGAGCTCGCGCGGCATCCGAAGGTCGTGGGAATCGGCGAAACGGGGCTCGACTATTATTACGACAAGAGCCCGCGCGAGAAGCAGCGCGAGAACTTCCGCGCCCATATCCGTGCGGCGACCGAGATCGGCCTGCCGCTGATCGTGCATACGCGCGATGCCGATGACGACACCGCCGCGATGCTGGCCGAGGCGGCGCGCGGTGCCGGACTCCGCGGCGTCTTGCATTGTTTTACGTCGTCACAGCAGCTTGCTGACGCAGCGCTCGGATTTGGCTTCTATATTTCGATCTCTGGCATCGTCACGTTCAAGAACGCCGAGGCGCTGCGGCAGACCGTGAAGACGATCCCGCTGGAGCGGCTGCTGGTCGAAACGGATTCGCCGTATCTGGCGCCGGTGCCGATGCGCGGCAAGCCATGCGAGCCAGCCTATGTGGCGCATACGGCGGCCAAGGTTGCCGAGCTCAAGGGCGTCGGCGTGGCCGAACTGGCGCGGGTCACAAGTGCCAATTTCTTCGCCCTGTTTGGACGGGCCAAGGCGCCGGCGCAAGCGGCATGAAGGTCACCATCCTCGGCTGCGGCGGCTCGGGCGGCGTGCCGCTGATCGGCTGCCAGTGCGCGGTCTGCATCTCGACGGATCCGCGCAACAAGCGGAGCCGCGTGTCCATTGTCGTCGAGCACGACGGCACGCGCGTCCTGGTCGACACGTCGCCGGACCTCCGGCAGCAATTTCTGGCCAATGGCTTATCGCGAGTTGATGCCGTGGTGCTTACGCACTCGCATGCCGACCATCTGCACGGCATCGACGACCTGCGTTCAGTCAATTTCCACCGCAATGCGCCGCTCGACATCTGGGCCGAGAAACACACCTTGGCGGAAGCGACGACGCGGTTCGGCTACGCCTTCAATCCGCCGCGCCATGTCGACGGCGTGTGGTACGCGCCATCGCTGCGGGCCAAGGAAATGACCGGGCCGGTGACGGTCGGGCCGCTCACCGTGGTGCCGTTCCGCCAGGAGCATGGCGGCGACCGCGATCCGACCTTGGGCCTGAGGTTCGGCAACTTCGCGTATTCGACCGACGTCAAGGCGCTGCCGGAAGAGGCATTCAAAACACTTGAGGGTGTCGAGGTCTGGGTGGTGGACTGCCTGCAGGAGCGGGCGAACATCGCGCACAGCCATCTGGCGCAAACGTTAGATTGGATCGCACGCGTGAAGCCGAAGCGTGCGGTCCTGACACACATGAACCATACGGTCGACTATGCGACCTGGAAGGCGAAACTGCCGCCGGGTGTCGAGCCGGCATACGATGGGATGGTGCTGGAGATTGATTAGGGCGATAAGCGAAAGCGGTCGAAAATGCGGCTAAGTACCTGTCGTTTCAGTCCAGCGACGATTTTCGATAATGCTTATTATGCAATTTATGTTGTGACGGGATGACGCCTCCAATGCCTCATGCTCTACCCCCGATCGAGCGCCTCAAGGCCATCATGACGCGGCTACGCGACCGCCGGAACGGCTGCCCATGGGACACCGAGCAGACCTTCGCGACCATCGCGCCGTACACGATCGAGGAAGCCTACGAGGTCGCAGACGCGATCGAGCGCGACGACATGACGGCGCTCAAGGAGGAGCTCGGCGACCTCCTTTTCCAGGTCATTTTCCATTCCCGCATGGCCGAAGAAGCGGGGCTGTTCGCCTTCGACGATGTGGCGACGGCCTTAAGCGACAAAATGATCGCCCGGCACCCGCATGTGTTTGGCGACGCCGAGCTGCGCGACGTCCAGGCGCAGACCGCGGCCTGGGAGGAACACAAGGCAGCCGAGCGCAAGCACAAGGCAGCGTCCGGAAGGCCGCCCGGCGTGCTGGACGACGTGCCGGTCAACCTGCCCGCCCTCGCCCGCGCCCAGAAAATCCAGAAGCGTGCATCGCGCGTCGGCTTCGACTGGGGAGATGCAGCGCCCGCGCTCGACAAGATCGAGGAAGAGGTACGCGAGCTGCGCGCCGAGCTCGCGGCGGCTGATACGCCGCGCGAGCGCATCGAGGATGAGATCGGCGATCTGCTGTTCGCCGTCGTAAATGTCGGTCGGCTTGCCGGCACGGATGCCGAGACCGCGTTGCGCCGCGCGACCCTGAAGTTCGAGCGGCGCTTCCGCCGCGTCGAGGCGCTTCTGCGCACGCGCGGCAAGACGCCGGAACAGTCGACGCTCGAGGAGATGGACGCGCTCTGGAACGACGTGAAGGCTGAGGAAAAGGCTAGTCAGGTCTGACACCGATGCCGGAGGGCACCGATGGCTACGACGTCGTCGCGATCGGCAGCGGCTTCGCGAATTCGTTCTTCCTGAAATCCTTTCTTGCGAGGCGGCCAGGCAAGCTCCGCGTGCTGGTACTCGAGCGTGGGCCGATGGTGCCGCACGATTGGCAGACGCAGCACCGGCAAAATTCGCCGATCGACGAGGAAACGACCTTCCGCAACCGCACGCCCGGCAAGGAGTGGCGCTTCAACATCGGCTTCGGCGGGGGCTCGAATTGCTGGACCGGCCATGTGCCGCGCATGCTCCCGAATGACTTCAGGATGGCCTCGGTCTATGGCGTCGGCCGCGACTGGCCCGTTGGCTACGACGACCTCGAGCCGTTCTATGAGGAAGCCGAGGCGATCATGGCGGTGTCAGGGCCGGATAGCCATCATCCCTATCCGAAGCGCGGCCCCTACCCGCAGCCGCCGCATCGGCTGAGCCTGCCGGATCAGATCCTGCAGCGCGCGCAGCCGGACCGGATCTTCGCGTTGCCGACGGTGCGCGCGCGCGTTGCGACGGCGACGCGCGCCGCCTGCTGCGCCAACGGCGTCTGCAGCATATGCCCGGTCGACGCGAAGTTCACGATCCTCAACGGCATGGCCGACCTCTATGCCGACGAACGGATTTCGCTGATGTGCGAGGCCGAAGCGATCGGCATTGAGATGTCGGCCGGCCGCGCATCGGCGGTGCTATATCGCCATGAAAAACGCGAGCATCGGGCGAAGGCCGATCTGGTCCTTCTCGGCGCGAACGGGATCTTCAATCCGGCGCTGATGCTGCGGTCCGGGTTGAGTCATCCGATGCTTGGCCGCTGCCTGCATGAACAGGGCGGCTTCCGTGCGCGCGTCTATCTCGACGGGATCGACAACTTTCAGGGCAGCAGTTACCGGTCCGCGGTCAACTACGCGCTCTATGACGGCCCGCACCGGCGCGCGCAGGCGGCCTGCATCATCGAGCACTCCAATGTGGCGCGGCTGCGCCCTGAATTCGGGCGCTGGCGACAGGTGATGGAACTGAGCGCTACCGTTGAGGATCTTCCGGACACGCGGAGCTATGTCGCGCAAGGCGCTAACGACGACAAGCCGATCGTCGTCTTCCAAGGTTTCAGCGACTATCATCATCGCGGCATGCGCGCCGCAAAGGCGGCGCTACAGCGCCTACTCGCCCCGTTGGCCGTTGAGCGTATCGAGATCAATGCGGAGTCGGTGCCAACGAAGGCGCATGTCCAAGGGACCACAGTCATGGGCGACAGCCCGCAAGACAGCGTGATCGACCGCACGCTTCGTCATCATCAGGTGCGCAATCTCTTCGTTCTCGGGAGCGGCTGCTTCCCGACCGGCGCGCCGGCGAACCCGACGTTGACGATCTGCGCGCTCTCGCTGTGGGCGGCCGCGCATGCGTGACCCGATCTCTCGCCGTACCGTGTTTCTCGGCGCGGGCGCAGTCGCCCTCGCGATAGCAGGCGGCGCGCTGACATGGCGCTCCCTCGCCGATGCCCATACAGCGGTCCGCACCATGATCATGCAGCATCTGCGCGGCGCCGCGGTCGCGGAGGGCGCAGTCGACGCATTCGTCGCGGAGTTTCTGCGCAGACATCGCGTTCATCTCGACGGCGTTGCCATCGGCAATGTTTGCGACATGTCTGGGTTCGACGCTCTGTTGCCCGCCTGCGCCAACAACGCAGCCTATCTGCGCCGGCTTGAAGAGCAGGTGATCGACTTGTTCATCCGCTCGAGCGACGTGTTCGAGCCGAGCCGGCCAGCCGGCGCCCCGGTCCGTTATGTGGCGTTCTGGGACCCCTATTCTTCCGCGTGCCGCAATCCGTTGGCCGACCTGACGTAGGGCTATAGGCTACGCATCCCTCTGCCGGCTGCGCTCCGCGAGCGACCGTCGCCATCTTGCGCGCAGTGCATCCGGGCGCGCGGGATAGCGCTCGTCGAGGAACTTCGCCTCGATCACGCGGTCGGTCCGGAAATGCCGGAAGTCCTGCCGCAGCTCGCACCATGCAGCGAGGAGGCGCACGGTTTCGAGATAACCGATCGTGACGGGCCAGACGATCCGTTCGGTTTCGCGGCTCTGCTCGTCGCGATAACGCAGCGCTATCTTGCGGCCAGCATGGATCGCGGCGCGCGCCTGCGCCATGTCGAAGCTGTCGCGGACGATACGATCGCTATCCGCAGCCGCGGTCGCCGGCTCCAGCACGAAGGGGCGAAGCCGTTCCGGCACGGCCGCGGCGATCTTGGCGATGAGGTCCTGGGCGGCCCGCGCCAGGGTCGGGTCACCGCGTACGGTCACCCATTGCGCGCCAAGCACGGCTGCCTCGATCTCGTCCTGCGTCAGCATCAGCGGCGGCAGGTCGAAGCCGCCCTCCAGCACATACCCGACGCCGGCCTCGCCGCGGATCGGCACGCGCTGCGCGATCAAAGCTGCTATGTCGCGATAGACCGAGCGCTTGGAGGTCTCAAGCTCCTGGGCAATCGCATCCGCGGTCACGGGCCGGCGGGTGCGCCGCAGGATCTGGATGATCTGGAAAAGGCGGTCGGCGCGTCGCATGGAGAAGATCGTACTGTCACCATGCTGACAGCACGATGGCAGCAGGCCAAGGCTAAACCGGCGCATCCGATCAAGGAGCCCCCAATGATCACCCTTTACGCCTTCGGGCCCGCTTTCGGCCTCCCCGATCCCAGTCCTTTCGTGATCAAGACGGCGATCCACCTGCAGATGGCAGGCCTGACTTACCGCACCGATCTCTCCGGTTTCCCGGTCGCGCCCAAAGGGAAGCTGCCTTACATCAGCGATGACGGCCAGATCGTCCCGGATTCCACCTTCATCCGCGCCCATATCGAACGAAAATACGGGATGGATCTAGACGAGGGGCTGACCGCGCGCCAGCGCGTCGAGGCCTGGGCGATCGAGCGCATGTGCGAGGATCATCTCACCTGGATCGCGGGCTGGTTCCGCTGGGAGGTCGAGGAGAATTTCCGGAAGGGCCCGCTGCATTTCTTTGATAAGGCGCCGGGAATGTGCCGCGCACGGTTCATCGAGGAGGCGCGCACAAAGGTGAAGCAGGCGCAATGGAGCCATGGCATCGGCCGCCATTCGCTCGCCGAAATCGCCGATCTCGGCAGCCGCTCGTTGGCGGCGCTCGCCGTCCTCCTGGGTGATAAGCCGTACATGATGAGCGACCGTCCGACCGGGGTCGACGGGATGGCCGCCGGCGTCCTGGCCGAGGTGCTGACGCCCTATTTCGACACGCCGCTCCGCCGCGAGGCCGAGAGCTTTCCGAATCTTGTCGCTTATACGGATCGTATGCTGCAGCGCTACTTCCAGCAGAATCTCGCAGGCGAGCCGGTGTCCGTGCCCGTAGCGATGGAGGTTGCCGGAGCGCGTTCGGCTTCCGCGCGGACCGTTCTGGCTTAGTCAGCTCGCTGAAACGCGCCTGCCGGTTCTTACCCGCAGGCGCCACGCTTCCCGCCATCGCTGAGGTGTTAAGCTGGACCTTCGCGGGCCAAGGTGAGAAAGCGGACGACCAGGCGGTCGACAGTCGCGTGCCGTGCACCCGATTTCGTGACCACGTGGAATCTTAGCGGACCGGGGATGCTGCGCCCGGCGATCGGCCGTAGGCCTAGCCGATCGCAAAACGCGCGGCCGAACGGATCGCGGAGCAATGCGATTCCGAGGCCGTGCGCGGCTGCTTGTAAGCTGAGATCGTAATCGTGGAACACGCGATCCTGCGGCCGCCGCTCGTATTCGATGTCGTTCGCGGACAGCCACAGCCGCCAGTAGGCATCCGACGCATCGTGGATCAGCGGATAGTCGAGAACCCTCCCGGGCACCCGCGCGGTTGCGATCTTCGAAGCGATCGACTCGCACGCGACCGGAACCAGGTTTTCGTCGAAGAGAGGGGCCGCGGTGGTGCCCGGCCAATCGCCGCGACCGAACCGAATTGCGATGCGCGCATCTGAAAGCGTCATGTAGCGCTGGTCTACGTCGGGCTCGATGCGCAGATCCGATGGCGTTCCCTCGAGTGCTGCCAGCCTGGGAAGAAGCCAAAGCCGCGCGAAGGATGGCACGACGCCGACGCGAACCGTGTCGAGATCGGCGCCCCGGGTGCGTAGGTGGCGGCTGTCGTGCAGATGGGCGAGCGCGAGCTCAATTTGCGCCACGAGGCGCTCGCCGTGGAGCGTAAGGCGTACGCCGCGTCCGTGGCGCTGGAATAACCGGATCCCGGCCCAACGCTCGACCATAGCAACGCGCCGGCTCACGGCGCCGTGGGTGATGTTGAGGGCCATCGCAGCGGCCGAAAACGAGCCGGTCGAGCTCGCAGTGAGCACCGCCTGAAGTGCGTCGAGGGGCGGAAGCGATGAGCTGTGATCCATACGCACAGCAGAATGCGCAACTAAGCCATATGTCAACGGGCGTGATCATGGCAAACAGCTCGTATGTCCTCCGTGCGAGTTTGCAGCCGTCCTCGTTCCGTGCTGCTGCCTTCCCTTGCCGTCGCGGGAACGGTTTTGTCTTGGGCGGCGGCCTTTCCGGCCATCACAATGGCATTGCGCGACGTGGCGCCGTTGCCCTTGGCCTCGATCCGCTTCGCCCTCGCCTCGCTCCTCGCGATCGCGTGGCTGGTCTGGCGACGGCCGCCGCGCACGAACGGCAGCGATCTCGTGATCGTGGCAATCAGCGGCGTTGTCGGCATCGCGCTCTACAACATGCTGCTCAACTCCGGCCAGGCCACCGTGTCGGCCGGCGCGGCTAGCTTTATCGTCAACACGCAGCCTGTGTTCATGGCGATTCTTGCCGTGCTGTTCCTCCGGGAAGCATTCAACCGATGGAGCTGGATCGGCACCGCGCTTGGGCTCGCCGGCATCGCGATGATTGCCTGGGGACAGCCGGGCGGCCTCAGCTTTGGGGCCGGCTCGAGCCTCATCTTGGGCGCGGCGCTCTGTGCGGCAGCCTATTCGACCATGTTGCGACCGCTCTTTGCGCGCAGCGATCCGATGGATGTGACCGCGATGATGATGATCTGCGGCGCGCTCGCGCTGCTCCCTTGGCTTTCCGACGGCGTCCGGCAGACGTCGGCTGCTTCGGCGGACGTCGTCGCGGCGGTCGTGTTTCTTGCCGTAGCGCCCGCCGCGATCGGTTACGCATGCTGGACCTATGCAATCAAGAGCTTCGGTGCTGCGCGGGCCGGACAATTCCTCTATTTGATCCCGCCACTCGCAACTCTCCTCGCTTGGGCAGGTCTCGGAGAGACGCCGGGCTGGACAACCTTGCTCGGCGGAGCGCTTGCATTGTCCGGTGTCGTCCTCGTCAACACGTGGGGACGGCGCTGAGGCCTACGCCTTCGGCAATGTCCGCTCCACGAGCCGCGCCCAGTAGCTGGCGCCGAGCGGCAGCGCCTCGTCGTTGAAGTCGTAGTGCGGGTTGTGGAGATAGCAGCCGCCCTCGCCCGACCCATTGCCAATGAAGATGTAGGCGCCGGGCTTCGCCTGCAGCATGAATGCGAAATCCTCGCCCCCCATGGTCGGCTCATAGCTTGGATTGACGTTGTCGGGACCGACGATCTCGCCGGCGATCTGCACCGCCCACTGGGTCTGCTTCTCGTCGTTCACCAGTGGCGGATAGCCGTATTCGTAGCGCATCTCCATCTTGGCGCCGAACGCGGCGCAGACGCCCTCGGCAATTCGCCTGATCGACGGCTCGATGGATTTGTGAACCTTAGGAGCGAAAGCGCGCGTTGTGCCGCGGACAACCACCTCGTCCGGAATGACGTTCCAGGTATCTCCGCCATGGATCTGCGTCACGCTGACGACGACCGATTCGATCGGGTCCGTGGCGCGGCTGGCAATCGACTGCAGCGCATTGACGAGGTTGGCGGCGACCACGACCGGGTCTATGCCGAGATGCGGCAGCGCACCGTGCGTGCCCTTGCCCTTGATGGTGATCTCAAAGCGGTCATAGGCTGCCATCATCGGGCCGGGCCGGATGCCGAACTTGCCGACCGCCAGGCCCGGCTTGTTATGCATGCCGAACACGGCCTCGACCGGGAATTTGTCGAACAGCCCCTCCTCCACCATCACGCGGCCGCCGCCCTCGTTCTCCTCGGCCGGCTGGAAGATGAAATGCACGATGCCGTCGAAATTGCGCGTCTCGGCGAGATATTTCGCGGCCCCCAGCAGCATGGTCGTGTGACCGTCATGGCCGCAGGCATGCATCTTACCGACGTTCTTGGACGCGTGGTCGAACCCGTTCTTCTCGTGGATATGCAGCGCGTCCATGTCGGCGCGCAGCCCGATGGCACGGCGCCCCGTGCCGGCCCGCAGAGTGCCGACCACGCCGGTCCCGGCGAGGCCGCGGTGCACCTCGATGCCGAATTCCTCCAGCTTGCGCGCGACTTGGTCGGAGGTGCGGTGCTCCTCGAATGCCGTCTCGGGATGCGCGTGCAGGTCGCGCCGCCATGCCGTCATCTCGTCATGGAAGGCGGCGATGCGGTTGATGATCGGCATCGCCTACTCCTTTGCGAGGAGATGGATGAGGCTGGACGTGTCCCAGCGTCCGCCGCCACGCGCCTGCACGCCGGCGTAGAACTGGTCGACCAGCGCCGTCACCGGCAGGCGCGCCTTGTTCCGCTTCGCCTCGTCGAGGCAGATGCCGAGATCCTTGCGCATCCAGTCGACAGCGAATCCGAAATTGAACTTGCCCTCGACCATGGTCTTGGCGCGGTTCTGCATCTGCCACGAGCCGGCGGCGCCGGCGGTGATGACGGAGAGCACCTTATCGATATCGAGGCCGGACTTGGCGGCGAAGTTCATGCCCTCGGAGAGGCCCTGCAGCAGGCCGGCGATGCAGATCTGGTTGACCATCTTGGTAAGCTGGCCCGAACCGGCGGGTCCGATCAGGGTGAGCGCCTTGGCGTAGACCTTCATCACCGGCTCGGCCTTCGCGAAGGTCGCGGTGTCGCCGCCGACCATGATGCCGAGCTGACCGTTCTCGGCACCCGCCTGCCCGCCCGAGACCGGCGCATCGAGGAAGCCCAGCCCCTTCTTCTTGGCCTCCGCGTCGATCTCGCGCGCGACGGCGGCGGAGGCAGTGGTGTGGTCGACCAGGATGGCGCCCTTGCCCATGCCCGCGAGCGCCCCCTTATCGCCGTAGACGACCGAGCGCAGATCGTCGTCATTGCCAACCATGGTCATGACGAATTCGGCGCCCTTAGCAGCCTCGGCCGGCGTCGGAGCGGTCTTGCCCTTGTGCTTCTCGGCCCAGGAAGAGGCCTTGCTGGCCGTCCGGTTATAGACCGTCACCTCGTGCCCGGCCTTGACTAGATGCCCGGCCATCGGAAAGCCCATGACCCCGAGACCGATGAACGCCACTTTCGCCATTACGCCGCTCCAGTTCTTGCGATTGCGGCGGGCATGATAGTGGCCGAGCGCGCCAACGCAAGCGCGCCGGCTCAGGCGGTCTTCCGCGCACCCAGTCTGGCTTTCAGCGCGTCGCCCACGCCAGAGGGCGTGTCCAGCACGGTGACGCCGGCTTTCTCAAGCGCCTTGCGCTTCGAGGCATAGCTGCCGCGGTCGCCGATGACGATGGCACCGGCATGGCCCATGCGCTTGCCCGGCGGCGAGGCGGCCCCAGCGATAAAGGCGACGACGGGCTTGCGCATCGTCCCCGCGTATTCAGCCGCATCCTCCTCGAGCGTGCCGCCGATCTCGCCGACCATGACGACCGCCTTGGTTTTCGCGTCGCGGTCGAGCGCTTCGAGCGCATCGCGCGTGGTGGTGCCGAGCATCGGATCGCCGCCGATGCCGATGAAAGCCGACTGGCCGAACCCGGCGCGGACGATGTTAAGGCAGATCAGCGTGCCGAGGCTCCCGCTGCGCGATATCACACCGATCTCGCCGGGCTGGAAAATGTTGACGTTGAAGCCCGGCATGATGCCGACGAAGCACTCGCCCGGAGTCACCAGTCCGGCGGTGTTGGGGCCGACAATGCGCGTGCCTTTGGCCCGTGCCGCGGCGTGGATGAACATCACATCTTGCGCCGGGATGTGCTCGGTCAGGATCACCAGCAGCCTCACGCCGGCGGCGATCGCGTCTTCGGCCGCGGCGCGCGCGGCAGCGGGCGGAATGAACATGACCGAGACGTCGAAAGGGGCCACCTTCATCGCATCGACGGCGGTTGCGAAGATCGGTACGCCGCAATGCGTCTCGCCGGCCTTCTTAGGGTTGACCCCGGCGACGACATTGGTGCCGCAGGCCTGCATCTTCTCGGTCCAGAACGTACCCTGCTTGCCGGTGATGCCCTGGACGAGCACGCGGTCGGTCCGACGCACGATCATCGCGCCGCCTCCACCGCCGCTTTAATGGCATCATCCATCAGGTCAAACGGCTCGAAGCCGAGGCGGTCGCGCACCAGCTTGATCGCCTCGTCCTCGCCGGTGCCGTGGATCGAGAAGAAGACGGGTAGCTTCGGCTTCAGCGCTTCCCAGGCTTTCACAACGCCCTCGGCCATCACGTCGGTACGTGCGAAGGCGCCGCAGAAATTCACGACCAGGCTCTTCACTCGCGGATTGGAGAGGACCAGCTCGAGCGCCGGTGTGGCCTGGGTGTACGCCTCGCCGCCGATCTCGAGGAAGTTGGCGGGCTTGCCGCCATAGTGGCGCACGGCGTCCATGGTGGTCATGGTGAGCCCAGCGCCGTTCGCCAGCACGCCGACCGTGCCGTCGAGCTCGATGTAACGCAGCCCGATGGCGCGCCCGCGCTTCTCGAGCTCGGTCAGCTGTTCCGGCGCCCCTTGCTTGGCGAGCTCCGGCTGGCGCGACAGCGCCGCATCGTCCACGACGAGCTTGCAATCCAGTGCGACGACGCGCCCGTCCTGCAGTTCGGCGAGCGGGTTGATTTCGATGAGTTCGGCATCCGACCGGCGATACGCCTGGAAGAGATTGGCGAGGACAGCCGCGATCTGGTCCGCCGCCTTGCCCGCGGCCGTCACGCTCAGCACTTTGGCAGCGGCGGCGTGGTCAAGGCCTTTGCCGATGTCCACCGGCTGGCGCAGAAGCGCCTGCGGCTTGGTCGCGGCGATCTCCTCGATGTCCATGCCGCCCTCGGTCGAGAACAGCAACAACGGGCCGCGGCTCGCCGAATCGTTGAGGATGGCCGCGTAGAATTCGCGTGCGATTTTCGCCTGCTCCTCGACCAGGACCCTGCCGACTTTGTGCCCACCAATCTCCAGCCGCAGGATCGCGCTTGCCGTGACCGCCGCTTCCGCAGGCGAATTGGCGAGGCGGATGCCGCCGGCTTTGCCGCGCTTGCCGGTCGGCACCTGCGCCTTGATCACGCACGGACCGATCTCGCTCGCGGCGTTCGCCGCCTCCTCCGGCGTCGTGCATAGCCGGCCGCGCGGAATAGGGATGCCGGCTTGGGCGAGAACCGGCTTCGCGGCGTGTTCCTCGAAGTTCATGTCACTTGCCGTACTTGGCCCAATAGGCGCCGAACAGCTCTTGCTCGGTCGGCTTGTCCTCCGGGATCACCGTAGACAGATGCGTGATGTTGATGAAATGGCGGTAGTTGAGATTCTCGCTGATGCTGTTCTTCTGCCAGGTGCCGCAGCCCATCGAGAGCGTGAAGTTGAGCCCGTTGTCGAAGCTGCCGCCATTGCCGAAGGTATGCGCCTGATTGACCAGCACGCGCACGACGTCGAGCGTCTCGGCGACCTTGCGCGCCCGCGCCATGTCGCTGGTGTGCAGGCCGACGGAATGGCCTTTGCCCTGATGCTCAAGCACCGCGCGCACGTGCTCGACAGCACGGTCGAAGTCCGGCGCGCGATAGACGGTCAGCACGAGGCTCAGTTTCTCACCGGAGAACGGGTGGTCGCGGCCGACGCCCGTCTCCTCGACCATGAAGAACCTTGCCTTCTGCGCGGCCTCGGACAGGCCAACCTCGCGCGCGAAGACGTCGGAGTCGCGCGCGATCAACTTGCGGTTCAGGTGGCCGTTGACCCACAGCGCCTTCTGGATCTTGGCGCGCTCCTCCGGCGTGGCCATGTAGCCGCCGGCCTCCGTGAGCGCCGCGATCGCCTTGTCGTAGACCGCATCGACGATCGTCACCGAATTCTCTGACGAGCACGACGTCGCGTTGTCGAAGGTTTTAGAGGCGCAGATCTTTTTGGCGGCGCTCACCAGATCGGCGGTCTCGTCGATGATCACCGGCACGTTGCCGGCACCCACGCCAATCGCCGGCGTGCCGCTGCGGTAGGCGCGCCGCACATTGTCCTGCGAGCCCGTGCAGACGACGAGATCGGCCGCCTCCATCACCGCCTGGGTCAGCTCCTTGTTCACCGGCGAGGGCAGGATCTGCACCAGGTCTTCCGGTAACCCGATTTTCTTGAGCGCCGCGCGCATGAGTTCGACGGCCTTGCCGGTTGTCACGGAGCCGGTCGGCGACGGCGCGATAATGACGGCGTTGCCGCCCTTGAGCGCCATCATCGCCTTGTTGACGGGCGTGGCCCCCGGATTGGTCGAGGGGCAGATTGCGGCGACGACGCCGACCGGCTTCGCGTATTTGACCAGCCCCTTCTTCGGGTCCTCCTCGATGATGCCGATGGTCTTGACGCGCATCAGGTCGCGCAGGGTGCCGAAGGTCTTGCGCTGCTTTTTGATGATCTTGTCCGGCACGTTGCCGAGGCCGGTGTCCTTGACCGCGAGCTCCGCCATCATGCGGGCGTGCTCGGGCTTGTAGATCGACCACGCCAAGGCGGTGACCGCCTCGTCGACGCGCGCCTGATCCGCTTTCGCGTACTCGCGCATCGCGATCCGGGCCTTGCGCACCAGCTCGTCGACCGCGGCGCGCTCCGGCGGCACAGTGTCCTGGCGCATTGCGGATACGTTGCTCATAGGTTGCTCCTCAGCGCTTGTCGATCGGCACGTAGGCCCTGGGCTCCGGCCCAGAGTAGAGGGTCAACGGCCGGATCAGGATGTTGTTCTCGAGCTGCTCCAGCGCCTGCACGGTCCAACCCGGCACGCGGCCAATGGCGAAGATCGGCACGAACAGGTCGCGCGGGATGCCCAGCAGGTGATAGACCACGCCAGAATAGAAATCGACGTTTACGTTCACGCCATGGCGAGCATAAGGCGCCATCGCCTTGACCACGGCCTGCAGGATCTCGTACCAGCGCGGCTCGCCCATCTCTTTCGACAGCTTCTCGACGCCCGCGCGCATGTGCCGCGCGCGCGGGTCCTCGGCACGGTAGACTCTGTGGCCGAAGCCGGTCACCGCCTCGCCGGCCTTGCGCCTCTCGCGCACGTAGTCGGCGGCGCGCGCGGGATCGCCGATCTCCTGCGCCATCTTCATGACATCCTCGGCCGCACCGCCATGCGCCGGACCTGAGAGGGCAGCGATCGCCGCCGTGACCGCAGCATGGAGACTCGCGTCAGTGCCGATGACGACGCGCGCGGTGAAGGACGACGCGTTGGAGCCGTGCTCTGCATGCAGCACGAGATCACGGTCGATCAGCCGTGCGGCGTCGGCGCTGGGCTTCTCGCCGCGCAGGATCCACAGCAGGTTCGCCGCATGGTCGAGCGACGGGTCCGGGTCAATCGGATTGCGCCCGGCACGGATATGGTTGTGCGCGGCCACGATCATCGGGACCTGCGATGTCAGGCGGATCCCCTTGCGCAGGGTCGCCTCGCGCGAGTTGTCGGCCGTTTCAGGATCGAACGCCGCCAGCGCCGAGGCGGCGGTGCGCAGCACATCCATCGGATGAGCGGTCTTGATCGCGCGGATGATGTCGTAAATCGGGCCCGGCAGCGTGCGTGCCGCTTTGAGCTCCCGCGTGAACGCCGCCAGCTGCGCCCTGGTCGGCAGCTCGCCATGGAGCAGCAGCGCCGCCGTCTCCTCGAAGGTGGAGTGCTCGGCGAGCTCATGGATCGAATAGCCGCGGTAGCGCAGCTCGCCCGCCTTGCCGTCGATGAATGTGCACGGTGAACGGTCGAAATAAACGCCTTTGAGGCCGCGATTGATCTTGATGGCTTCGGCCGCTTCGGTCATTTGTCGTCTCCTGGTCGCGACCGCAGGTCAGGACTCAAATCGATGGACATGGTGCAACGCTTCTTCGAGATCGCGCGCGAACGGCGCCTGAGGATCGTCCTGCCCGAGGGCGAGGACACGCGCATTCTCGCCGCGGCCCGGCGCCTGAGGGATGAAGGCTTGGCCGAGCCGGTCGTCCTCGGCGCAGCCAAGGGCACCGGGGTCGATCTGCGCGGCCTCACGGTCATCGATCCGCGCACCGACGCGCGCTTGAATGCCTATGGTGCTGCCTGCGCCGCCGGGCGTGAGAAGATGACGCCGGCGATGGGGGCACGCCTCGTCAGCAAGCCGCTCTATTTCGGCGGCATGATGGTGGCTCAGGGCGATGCCGCGGCCATGGTCGCCGGTGCCGCGAATCCGACGCGGCGCGTCATCGAGGCGGGCCTCATGACCGTGGGGCTGACGCCGGGGATCGCGCTTCCCTCGAGTTATTTCCTGATGCTGGTGCGCGACTATCTTGGTCAGGGACCGAAGGCGCTGGTGTTCGCGGACTGCGCGGTCAACGCGGATCCCACAGCGTCCGAGTTGGCCGACATCGCCATAGCCTCGGCGCACAGCGCGAAACGCGTTCTCGGCGAGGAGCCGCGTGTCGCCCTGCTCTCCTTCTCGACCAAGGGCAGCGCCGCCCATCCGCGCGTCGCGAAGGTGACACAGGCCCTCGCCCTGGTGCACGAGCGCGCGCCGGGCCTTGCAGCGGATGGCGAGCTGCAAGGCGATGCAGCACTGGTGCCCTCCGTCGCGGCCAAGAAGGTCAAAGAGCCGAGCGCGGTCGCTGGACAAGCGAACGTGCTGGTCTTCCCAGACCTCGACGCCGGCAACATCGCGTACAAGCTGACGCAGTGGCTCGGCGGTGCGACCGCGATCGGACCGTTCCTTCAGGGCTTCGCCAAGCCGGTGACGGACCTGTCGCGCGGTGCGAGCGTGGATGACGTGGTCACGACCTGCGTGATCACGTTGGCGACGGCCTGAGGAGCGGATATCGCGCCCCCGCATCGTGTCCTCCCGGCGGTGCTGTGGGCGGGCCTTCCCGGCCTCGCGTTAAAACGGAACAAATCTGTCCATTTTTTAGCATCCACCTCGGCCGACAGGCAAGGCTAGCCCTCTGGCGGACCTCCGCTCAGGCGCGGCGCGATACGCGCGGCCGCTCGGGAGGCTCCGCCTCGATCGCGGTGTAGAGCGCTTGGCCGACCTGCAACGCGGCCTTGCGCAGCGCGGGTAGGTGCTTCTGCATCTCGGGCAGGCTCATCCGGGCGCGGGGCGCCTGCATAGCGAGTGCCGCGCATATGGAACCTTTCGGGTCGAGGATCGGCACGGCGATGCAGATCACGCCGCCGAGATACTCCTCGTTGTCAATGGAGTAGCCCTGAGATCGTATGCGTTCCAATTCGCGCTGAATGGCCGGAATAGTCGTCAGCGTCGTCTCGGTGTAGCGCTGGATCGGCGCTGACCCGAGCATCTTCTCGACTTGCTCGCTGGGCAGATGTGCCAGGAACAGCTTGCCGATCGCGGTGCAATGCAGCGGCACGGCCGAGCCGGTGCGGAACTGGATGGTCAGCGGCCAGTTCGCTTCGACGCGGTCGACATAGACGATGCGATCGCGATCGAGGATGCCGATATTGCATGTCTCCCCGATCCGGTCTGCCAACGCTTGCAGAATGGAGTGGCGCGAGGCCAGTTTGAACGAGGCCCGCGCCGTGCGGTGCGCGAGATCGATGAGATGTGGACCGATTGTGAAACGCTTGCCGTCCAGCTCGCGCTGCACGAATCCCCTGCGCTCCAGGAACACGCAAATGCGATGCACGGTCGCCTTCGGAAGGCCGAAGCGGGCGCCCATCTCCGAAACCGAGACGGGCGTCTCCGACTCAACGACGGCGTCGAGCAGCGTGAACGTCTTGTCGATCGTAGAGCCCTTCGGGCCGCGCTTGCGCGTCGAGCCCGAGGCCTTCGATCTCTGGCGGTTCGGCGTGTCCATGGCTTCCCTGTTGCCTGTGTTTTCCGGTTCAAGACAGCGACTACATCCGTCCCTTCCATGGGACGACAGCGTGCTCGATGAAGCGCATCAGCAGGTCGAAGGCATATGCGACCACGCCGATGACGATGATCCCCATCACCACGATGTCGGTGCGGAGGAAGTTCGACGCGTTCAGCACCATCTGGCCGAGCCCGGCATTCGCCGCGACCATCTCGGCGGCCACAAGCGTCGTCCAGCCGAATCCGATCGCGATCCGCAAGCCGGTCAGGATTTCCGGCATCGCCGCCGGCACGACGACGTGGCGGACGACCTGGTGGTGCGTCGCCCCCATCGAATAGGCAGCGTGGATCTGCTCGGTCGAGACGGAGCGCACGCCGGCGCGCGCGCTGAGCGCCAGCGGCGCAAAGCAGGCGAGATAGATCAGGATAATCTTCGACGCTTCGTCGATGCCGAACCAGATGACCACGAGAGGCAGATAGGATAACGGCGGCAGCGGCCGGTAGAACTCGATCGGCGGGTCGAAGACGCCGCGCATGAAGCGGCTGACGCCCATCGCAATGCCGATCGGCACCGCAGTGACGACCGCAAGGCCGAAGGCGCTAAACACGCGGAACATGCTCCACATGAAATGGCCGGCGATGGTCGTGCCGCCGACATCGCCTTGCGTCGCCTCGAGGAAGCGGCGGATGATCGCTTCCGGCGGGGGCAGGAAAAGCGGCTTGATCCATTGGCGGTCCGTCGCGATCCACCAGAGCGCCAGCAGTGCGACTACGGTGACGACGCTGATCGCGGTGCTCGAGCGCATATCGGGATAGGACAGAGAGCGGCGCTGCTTCCTGCGCCGGACATGCTTAGCGGGCGGCACCCCCGCGGCGGGACCAGACACTGCAACCGTGTTATCGCCGTCCGCAGGTGCCGTCATGCGGCCCTCTCGCCGCTTTGGCGTTGCTGAATAACCGCCAGGACCTCTTCGCGCAGTCGGATGAAATCCGGATCCGACTTCACCTTCCGCGCGTCGCGGCAGGCGATGTATTGCCGCGAGAACTCCAGCTCGTAGCGGTGCACGATGCGGCCCGGCCGCGGCGACATCACGATCAGCTGCGTTGCCAGGAACAGGGCCTCCTCGACGCTATGGGTGATGAAGAAGACCTTCTTGCCGGTGCGATGCCAGACATCGAGGATGAGCTCCTGCATCGACTCCCGCGTCAGCGCGTCGAGTGCTCCGAGCGGCTCGTCCATCAGCATCAGCTCCGGATCGCTGGCGAGCGCGCGCGCAACGCCCACCCGCTGCTGCATGCCGCCCGATAGTTCATAGACTGGC
>DATAAP010000664.1:0-9523 GCA_036260035.1 Alphaproteobacteria bacterium
ACCTCGCCAGCGGCGCCTTCACGCATGCGTCGATCGCCCAGATTCTGCACGCTTCCGGCTTCCGCGACGTGAAAAGCTACGAGGATCAGCCCATCCCACATGGAATCAAGAGCTTGGGGCGCTGGGTTCTGTGGAAGGCTATACGTGGTATATCACGGTTCGTGCTTGCGGTTGAGACCGGCGATACAGGCCGCGACGCGATCTTTAGCCAGTGCTTGCTGACGGTCGCGATCAAATAAGGTGGTGACACGCCACGATTGCGGTCGAACCGGCGAGCCGGTAACGTCCGCGGGGTCCGGGCGGGGGAATAGCGCGCGCCATCTTCGCGTTGTCTCCACGCCTGCCACGAAACTCTCAGTCTCCCGTCATGAACATCCTGTATCTGGGCTTCGACATCGAAGGGGTCGGCGGCATCGCGACCTACAGTCGCCATCAGGTGCGGGCGCTGCGCGATCTCGGCCACCGGCTGTTCACCGTGTCGCTCAACAAGCAGGATATCCAAATCGAGCGAGGCTTCGCCGACCGGCACCTGCCGTTCGGAAGCAAGTATCGCGCGCTGGCAAATTTCATTGCGCTGCTGCGCGAGCGCGCCGGCACGTTCGATGCGATGGTGATCAACCATGCCTATCTGGCGCCGTTCGGCTGGCTGGCGCGCACCATCACGGGCGCGCCCTACGTCGTGAACGTCTACAACATCGACATCCTGACCCGGCTGCAGGGTCCGCGAGAGTTTGCTTTCGGGCGCGCAGATCTGGTCATTGCCGACTGCCAGTACACGATAGATCGCCTGCCGCAGTTTCACCGGCGCGTGCCGCCCGTGGGCTTGCTCTACGATCCGGTCGACACGCGTTTCTTCCGCCCCATCTCGCAAGCCGAGGCACGGCGCGAGATCGAGCGCCGGTTCCAGCTTGAGACCCTTGATGAGCGCTTCGTCGCGACGACCGTCGCCTTCTTGGGCTCCCCAGCCAACAAGGGACACCACCAGACGATTGACGCGTTGCGGCAACTCAACGACCCGCGGCTGCTCTACATCGTCGTCGGCGACGGTCCGATGCGGCTGGCCATCGAGGATTATGCGCGTCAGGCCGGCGTCGCGGCCCAGGTGCGGTTCCTCGGTCTGGTCGAACAGAGCGCGCTGCCCTTCCTGTACAGCGCGGCGGACGTGGCCGTTCTGGTGTCCCGCGGCGGCCCGGGGCTCGGCGAGGCAGTGCCGCTTGGCCTGATCGAAGCCGCCGCCTGCGGCGTGCCGTTCATCTGCGGCAACCAGGATGGCTCGGTCGAGGCGATCAGCCCGACGCATGCAAACGGCTTCGCTGTCGATCCCGAGAATCCGGCAGAGCTTGCCGCGCGGTTGCGCGAGCTGGCCGCCGATCCGGCGCTGCGTCAGCGCATGGGTGCGAACGGCAAGCGCTTCGTCGACGAGGTGTTCGTGTACGAGAAATTCACGGAGCGCCAGGGCGAGTTGCTGGTCCGCAACCTTGGCCTTGTGGCGCGCCCGCAAACGCCGGCCGTCGCACCGGCGCGCGCGACCGTCTCCCACCCGTCCGCCGACGCATCGACCTGAGCACCCGCGCGGCGCTCTCCTGTCCCGAAGATTGTGCTAGAAGCGTGTCAGGAGCGGCCAACGCGGCTGCGAACCTCGGGCTTTTCCTCCGCGCCATGTCCCAGTACCGATACCGCGAGCGCATTTACCGCCACTATGTCGAAGCGGCGCGGCAGGACCTCGCCCCGGCGACGCTCGACGGCCTGACGCCGCGGCTGCCCTATCTTACGCGGCTGGTCGCACGGCATTTCCCACCCGCGCGCGATGCGACGATTCTCGATCTCGGCTGCGGTCATGGCGCGCTGCTCCATGTGGCGCGCAAGGCCGGCTACACGAACCTGCTCGGCATAGACAACAGTCCCGCGCAGATCGCCGCAGCGAAGCGGCTCGGCATAGCTGGCGTGGAGCAAGGCGATCTCCTGCAGGCCATTAAGGGCCTCTCCAGCGCCAGCCGCGACGCGATCATCGCCTTCGATGTGATCGAGCATCTGACCAAGGATGAGCTGATCGATCTGACCGACGAGGTCCTGCGCGTGCTCAAGCCGGGCGGGCGCTGGATTATCCACGTGCCCAACGGCGTGTCCCTGTTCGCCGGTGCGTCGCGCTACGACGATCTGACGCACGAGCTGGCGTTCACCTGCGAGTCGCTGACCCAGCTGACGATGGCATCCGGTTTCCGGTCGGCCGCGTTCTTCGAGGATGAGCCGGTCGCACACGGCCTGAAGAGCGCCGTGCGCCTCGTCCTGTGGAAGATGATCCGCGCATTGCTGCGCTTCTACTTGACCGTCGAGACGGGCGCCGCGCAGCCGGTGCTGACCCAGAACATGCTGGCAGTGGCGATCAAGTAAATGTGCGGCATCGTTGCGATCTTCGCCTACGCGCCGAACGCGGCGCCGAACGACGCGGCCGAGCTGGATGCCATCCGCGACCGGATGGCGTCGCGCGGTCCTGACGGCACGGGCGCGTGGCTTTCGCCGGACGGCCGCGTGGCGCTCGGCCATCGCCGGCTGTCGATCATCGATCTGCGCGCGGTCGCCGACCAGCCGATGGCGTATGACAACGGCCGGCTGCGCATCGTCTTCAACGGCGAGATCTACAATTACAAGGAAATCCGGGCGCAGCTGGCGACGCTCGGCCACGTCTTCCAGACCGACTCCGACACCGAGGTCCTGCTCCATCTCTACGATCGTTATGGCGCGGACATGGTCAGGCATATCCGCGGCATGTATGCCTTCGCGCTCTGGGACGAGCGACGCGCCGGCATGCTGCTCGCGCGCGATCCGTTCGGAATCAAACCACTCTATCTGGCCGATGATGGCCGCACCTTGCGCGTTGCCTCGCAGGTCAAGGCGCTGCTGGCGAGCGGCCGCGTCGACACGTCGATCGAGCCGGCTGGGCATGTCGGCTTTTTCCTGTGGGGCAATGTCCCCGATCCCTTCACGCTCTATCACGGCATTCGTGCACTGCCAGCGGGCACGACGATGTGGATCGACCGGCAGCGATCAGAGCCGGCAAGGTCGTTCTTCAACATCGGCCGGATCCTTGCGGAAGCCGAAGCAGATCCGGTCCGAGCGAATGCCGCTGCGCGGCGCGAGTTGCTGCGCGAAGCATTGATCGACTCCGTCCGGCATCACCTGGTTGCCGACGTGCAGGTGGGCACCTTCCTTTCGGCCGGCCTCGATTCGACGACGATCGCCGGCTTGGCGACGGAACTCGGCGCTAGGAACATCAATACGGTGACCCTCGGCTTCCGCGAGTTCGAAGGCGGCGCCAATGATGAGACTGCGCTCGCCGAGCTCGTCGCGCGGCAGCGCAAGACGAACCATGAGACGCGCTGGGTCCTCGGCCGCGACTTCGCCGCCGAGCGCGATCGCCTATTCGCCGCGATGGACCAGCCGTCGATCGACGGCGTGAACACGTATTTCGTTGCCAAGGCCGCGCAAGAGACGGGCCTTAAGGTCGCGCTGTCCGGCCTCGGCGGCGACGAGCTGTTCGGCGGATATCCAAGCTTCCGCCAGATCCCGCGGCTGGTGCAGGCGCTGTCGCCCCTCGCGGCAATAGGCTGGCCTGGACGCCTTGTGCGCGCCATATCATCGCCGTGGCTGGGGCAATTCACGTCGCCGAAATACGCCGGCACGCTCGAATACGGATCGAGCTGGGCAGGCGCGTACCTTCTGCGGCGCAGCCTGTTCATGCCGTGGGAGCTGAAGGAGATCCTGCCGCGCGAGGTGGTACGTGCCGGACTCGACAAGCTGCAGACGCTGGAGGAGCTCGACGCGACCATCGTCGACATCAGAAGCCCGCGGCTGAAAGTGTCGGCGCTCGAGCTGTCCTGGTACATGCGCAACCAGCTGCTGCGCGATTCCGATTGGGCCGGCATGGCGCATTCGATCGAAATCCGCGTGCCGTTTGTCGACGCCGAGTTGTTCCGCCGGCTCGCGCCGCTGCTCGCCGCCGACCGCCCGCCCGGCAAGCAGGAAATGGCCGATACCCTGCACACGAAGCTGCCGGAGCCGATTCTCAATCGCGCCAAGACCGGCTTCGTCGTTCCCGTCCGCGAATGGCTTCTCGGCGAAAAGAGCACGGCGCCGCGCGGGCTGCGCGGCTGGGCGCAGAGCGTCTACGACGCGCAGCGGACGGCCGCATGAGAATACTGATCCTCCTGCACGAGGCCTTCGGCGGGCGCGGCGGCATTGCGAAGTTCAACCGCGACCTGATCACGGCGCTCTGCGCGCATCCCGATATCGCCTCTGTCACGGCAATCCCGCAGCTGGCGGCGGACCCGCCCGGGCCGCTGCCAGAGAAGCTGACCTATCCCACCAGCGGCCTCGCCGGCAAAGGCAGCTGGTTCCTTCGCGTGGGCCTCGCGGCCCTGAGCCGCTCCCGTTTCGACCTGATCGTCTGCGGCCATATCAACCTGCTGCCGGCGGCCTTCGCCGTCCAGCGGTTCAATCGCGCGCCGGTAGCCTTGGTCATCCATGGCATCGAAGCCTGGCACAGAACCGGCCGGCGCCTGACCGACAGGCTCGCCGGCGCAATCGATCTGCTGATCTCCGTAAGCCAGGTGACGAAATCGCGATTCACCGCGTGGACGGGGGCCGACGTCCCCAGCGTCGTTCTGCCCAACACGGTGGACATGTCCTATTTCACGCCCGGCGAGCCGGATCCGGCGCTCGTTGAGCGATGGGGGCTGCGCGCGTGCCGCGTGCTGCTGACTCTCGCGCGCGTCGAGGCGCGCGAACGCTATAAGGGTATCGACGAAATCATCGACATCATGCCGAGCCTCGGCGTTGAGTTTCCCGATCTCGTCTACGTGATCGCCGGCGATGGCTCGGACCGACCGCGGCTGGAAGCGAAGGTAAGAGCATCAGGGCTTTCGGGCCGCGTCGTCTTCACTGGATACATTCGCGAAGCCGAGAAGCGCGACCTCTACCGCGCCGCAGATGTTTTCGCGATGCCGGGGCATGGCGAAGGGTTCGGCATTGTCTATCTCGAGGCGATGGCCTGCGGCATACCGGTGATCGCCAGCACGATGGACGGCAGCCGCGAAGCGGTCCGCGACGGCCTGCTCGGTCTCATGGTCAACCCGAGCGACGCCACCGCTCTGCGCGCGGCGGTCCGCAACGCGCTGAGCCGGCCCAAGGGCGTCGTTCCGGCAGGCCTCGACCACTTCGATCTGCCGCACTTTCAGCGCCGCGTACACGCGCTCGTGGATCAGGTGCGGCGGACGCGCGCGCAGGCATTGGCACTCCGCGGTCAGCCATGACGGGTCCGCGCAAGCTTCGCCTCGCCTATCTGGTGACGCATCCCATCCAGTATCAGGCACCGCTGCTCAGACGGATCAACGCGGAGCCAGATATCGACCTGACCGTCTTCTTCGGCACCGACTTCTCGGCGCGCCCGTTCGTTGCGGCGGATTTTGGGCAGACCATCGAGTGGGACGTGCCGCTGCTCGAAGGCTATCGCCATGAGGTGCTGCCGGCGATCGGCGCGCGCGAGGAAAAGGACCTCGGCTTCTGGAAGCCGCTAAACTACGGGCTTGCGCGGAGGCTAGCTGCGGGCAAGTTCGATGCGATCTGGATCCACGGCTACGCGCGCTGGCTGCACTGGACCGCAATGGCCGCCGCCCGCCGCCGCGCTATCAAGGTCCTGCTGCGCGACGAAGCAACGCCTATTTCCGCGCCACGCGGACCGCTGAAGCGGCTCGCGAAGCGGGGTTTCTTTTTCGGTCTCGCGCACCTGGTGGATGCATTTCTTGCGATCGGCAGCCTGAATCGGCACTACTATGTCGAGCAAGGCGTGCCGGGGGGCCGCATCTTCATGATGCCCTATGCGGTCGATAACGCCCGCTTCAAGGCGGACGCCGCGAAGGCGAGTGCATCGCGCGAATCGTTCCGCGCCAGCCTGGGTCTGGAACCTGGCCGTCCCGTCCTCCTCTTCGCGGCGAAGTTGATCGAGCGCAAACGGCCACTACAACTGATCGAGGCTTTCGCGCAAGTGCATGCCGAGCCGGCGCTGCGCCGGCCATATCTGCTTTTTGCCGGCGATGGGCCGCTGCGCAAGCCGCTGGAAGAGACAGCGAAGCGGCTGGCGCCAGGTGCCGTGAAGTTCCTCGGGTTCCAGCGGCAGACCGAGCTGCCCCGCTGCTACGATCTGTGCGATGCATTCATCCTGCCCTCGGGACAGGAGGCCTGGGGCTTAGTCATCAACGAGGTCATGTGCGCCGGGCGCGCGGTGATCGCCAGCGACATGGTCGGCGCTGCACCCGATCTCGTCCGCCCCGGCGAGAACGGCGCCGTGTTCCGCACCGACGACGTCCATGACCTCGCGCGCGCAATCCGCCAGGTAGTCGAAGGCGAGCAGCGGCTTGCGGCGATGGGCCGACGCAGCTTGGAGATCATCGACCGTTGGAGCTTCGAGGAGGACGTCGCCGGCCTGCGGCAGGCGCTCGACGCGGTCTGCCCTGGCGTCCTCGCGGCGCGGCGGCCATGAAGGACGTCACCGTATCCTTCTTCACGACCGGCCTCATGCAGGTCGCGAACATATTCACCGGCTTGCTCGCTGCCTGGTACCTGCTGCCCGACGGCCGCGGCGAATTGGCGGCCGTCATCCTGTGGCCAGGCCTGCTCGCGGAGCTGGGCAATCTCGGCCTGCATGACGCGCTTCTCTTCCGTGCGGCCACGCGCAGCGCTACACCACGAGAACTGTTTGCTGCCTCGATGGCGCTGATCGGCGGCTTGTCCGTCCTGCTCATCGCCATCGGGCTCGCCATCTTCCCGTTGGTCTTCCAGGGCCACAGCCCCGAGGTTCAGACCATCGCCCTCGTGTTCCTCTGCGCGTATCTACCGACCTATTTTACTTCTCTCTTCACCAGCGGCATGTTCCAGGGCCACTTGCAGATCGCGATCTGGAATGTGCTCAGGGCGCTCGTTCCTCTGACGTATCTCGTCGCAATTCTCATAGCCATCGTGTCCGACCATGCGACGGTCGTGGGCTTCGCCACGGCTTACATCGCCGCGCAGGTCGTCGCTGCCGCGGTAGGAATCGTGCTGATTGCCAGACAGGGTTGGGTCTCTTTGCAAGCGCGCTACCGCGTCATGCGCGGACTCGTGATCTATGGCGCGAAAGTCCATGTCGGGGAGATATTCTACTCGTTGCGGCAACGCATCGATCAGGCGCTGATCTCGCTTTTGCTTCCGACCGCCGATCTCGGGATCTATGCAGTCGCGCTGACCGTGGCGAATGCGCCGCTGATCATGGTCTTCACGCTCGCGAACGTCGCTTTTCCCAAGATCAGCCAGCAAGGGACGACGGGTGGAAAGCTGGAAGTGTTCGGACGCTATTTGCGCTTTAGCCTGGCACTGGCACTGGCGTTGATCCTTGTGCTGTGGGCGGTCGTACCATGGCTGCTCCCTCTGGTATTCGGGCGGCCTTTCGCGCCGGCCGTTCCGATCACGAACGTCCTGCTGATCGGAACCCTGCCCTTGGCTGCCAAGTTGATGTTCCAGCAGGCGCTCAAAGCGTGGGACCGCTCGCTCGTCGTGAGCCGGGCGGAGCTCGTCGGGCTCGCGGTCGCAGCGATAGCGATCGTATCGCTGATGCCGCCGCTCGGTTTGATCGGCGCGGCCTGGAGCATCGTCATCTCGCAATTCGCCACCGCGCTCATGTTGGGCATCTCGCTGCACCGCGAATTGCGGTTGCCAATCATGACGCTGTTTGTGCCGATCGCGGAGGACTGGCAGCTGACCCGCGAATGGATCCTGCGGGTCCGCACACGGCTGGGGTTCCGCATTGGCTGAGCCCGCATCGCCGTCTGCCGCACGGGTCGCCGCAGACTTGATGGATTTGCGGGCGCGGGCGTCGGTGCTCGTCCATCACCCGGGCACGAACCATCTTGCCTACGAGCTGGTGGCCGGCCTGCAGGCAGGTGGCTATGCCTGCGACTTTCACACGGGCTTCTTCTACAAGGGTGAGGGCGCGCTCGCGCGCGTGGTGGCAGCGCTGCCGCCGAGGCTGCGCGCCCGCGTGGAGCGCGAGCTGCGGCGCCGCGCGCATGCCGGCCTCGATCCGACCCGGGTCCATCTGCGGCCTTGGCCCGAGCTCGCCCATATCGCCATCGGGCGCCTTGGCGCCGGTCAGAACCGGCTAGCCCGCGTCATCGGCTGGCGCAACGAGCTCCTCGACCGCGCCGTTGCCAAGGCGGTGCGGCGCGACCGGCCGCGCGTGGTGGTCGGACACGACGGCTCGGCGCTCTATGCCGGCCGTGCCGCGCACGAGATCGGAGCCGCCGCGATCCTCAACCAAGTTGTCGGGCACGTTGCAGCGGCGCACGACATTTTCCGCGAGGAGGCCGTCCTCGCCCCCGAATTCGCGGAGACGATGGTCACCACGCCCGACTGGATCGTCGCGCGTCATGAAGCGGAAATCCGCGAGGCCGACGGCATCCTCGTCCCGTCCGATTACGTGCATGACACGCTGGTCGCGCGCGGCGCCGCGCCCGAGCGCATTTTCGTGCTGCCCTATGGCGTCGACATCGAGCGCTTCCGGCCCGCGCCGCGCGAGGCCGGCGACACGTTCCGCATCCTGTTCGTCGGGCAACTCAGCCAGCGTAAGGGCATCCGCTATCTACTGGAGGCCGTCAAACGCCTGAAGCTGCCGAAGGCCGAACTTGTGCTCGTCGGCAAGATGCTCGGCAGCGAGTCGGCGTTCGCGCCGTATCGCGGCGTCTTCGGCCACGTCACGCATGTGCCCTATCACGAGGTGCACCGCCTTTTTCAGATGGCGGACATCTTCGTCTATCCGTCCCTGCACGAGGGCTCCGCCTTCGCGACCTACGAGGCACTGGCCAGCGGCCTGCCTATCGTCACGACCAGGAATGCCGGCTCGGTCGCGCGCGATGGCCAGGAGGGCTTCATAGTGCCGATCCGCGATGTCGAGGCGCTGATGGACAGGATCGAGCGCCTCTATCGCGACAAGGACCTGCGTGCGGCAATGGCGCGGGCGGCGCGGCGGCGTGCGGTCGAGTTCACTTGGGCGCGCTATCGCGAGCGGCTTAACCTCTATATCGACAGCTTCGCATTGCGCCGCAGCGCCTAGGCTTCGAGCCGGCGTCCTGTCGGTGTCCTCTTTTCCTTCAGCAGCTTGTCGAAATAGTCGACCGTCTTGCGCAGGCCGACCTCGAGCGGAATCTTCGGCGTCCAGCCCAGCACGTTCTTCGCCATCGTGATGTTCGGGCATCGTTGAGTGGGGTCGTCGGCGGGCAGGGGTTTGCGGATGATTTTGGAGGGCGAGCCGACGAGGTCGATGACCTTTTCGGCGAGCTGGGCGATGGTGAACTCGACCGGATTGCCGAGATTGACCGGGCCGGTGACCGTGTCGGGCGCCTCCATCAGCCGCACGAAGCCGTCGATCAGGTCGTCGACATAGCAGAAGGCGCGGGTCTGGCTGCCGTCGCCGTAGACGGTGATCGGCTCGCCCTTG
>DATAAP010000665.1:0-5599 GCA_036260035.1 Alphaproteobacteria bacterium
AACGGCGCCTTGGTCTTGAGCCAGTCGATCAGGAAGCGGCAGGCGTCGAACGCCGCGTCGCGATGCGGCGACGCGGTGATCACCAGCACGATGCGGTCGCCGGGCTCGAGCCGTCCGTAGCGGTGGATGATGAGCGACCCCGAGAGCGGCCAGCGCCTGTTCGCCTCGGCCTCGATCGCGGCGAGCTGCTTCTCGGTCATGCCGGGATAGTGCTCGAGCGTCATGGCGCCGATCTTCGCCCCGCCGGCAATGTCGCGCACCAGCCCGACAAAGGTGACGGCGCCGCCAATCTCGTGCCGGCCCTTGGTGAGCCGTTCCAGCTCGGCGCCCGGATCGAAATCCTCGCGCTGCACGCGGATCATCTCACCCTCCCGTCACCGGCGGGAACAGCGCCACCTCGTCGTCCGGGCCGACGGGATGGTCGAGCGGCACGTGCTCTTGGTTCACCGCGACGCGCACCACGTCGAGATTTTTGAGCGCCTCGGCATGGCCAGGCGACTGCTCCTTGAGCCAGTCGAGCAGGGCGCGCACAGTGTGGACCTCGGTCGGCGGGGTCAGCGTCTCCTCGCCCTTGCCGATGCGCGTGCGCAGCCACGCGAAATAGAGCAGCTTCATGCCGCTACCTCGCTGAACGGCAGGAAGTCGACCATCGTATCGGCGGGCGCGTGGGTCAAGTCCTCAGGCAGCTCGATCAGCCCGTCGGACTCGACCAGGGAAGTGAGGATGCCGGCGCCGTCGCGCGGAAACTTGATCGCGACCGACACGCCATCCGGACCCGGCGCCAGGCGCGCGCTGATCCATTCGCGGCGGCCGTGCTTCTTTTTGATCTCGAAAGCCGCGCGCACGCGGAAGAGATGCGGCTCACGCTCGCTTTCATTGGCACCGGCGAGGCCGAGCAGCAGCGGCCGTGCGAAGCGCAGGAAAGTGACCATCATCGCGACCGGATTGCCGGGCAGGCCGACGAACGGCACATGCCCCACCTGGCCGAGCGCCACCGGGCGGCCAGGGCGGATGGCGAGCCGCCAGAAATGGATCGAGCCGAGTGCCGAGACCGCGGCGCGGACATGGTCCTCCTCGCCGGTGGACATGCCGCCCGAGGTGACGATCGCATCGCAATCGCGCGCGGCGCGGGCGAGCGCATCGCGGATCGTATCGAGCTTGTCGCGCAGGATGCCGAAATCGACGACCGCGCAGCCGAGCTGCTCGAGCAGCGCGCGCAGCGCGTAGCGGTTGGCGTCGTAGACGGCGCCATGCGGCGTCTCCTCGCCCGGCTCGCGCAGTTCGTCCCCGGTCGAGAAGATCGCGACTTTGAGCGACCGGAAGACCGGCACCTCGGTCAGTCCGATCGACGCGATTAGGCCGACATCCTGCGGCCGCAGCCGGTGGCCGCGCCGCAGGATGGCGGAGCCCTGCTTGATGTCCTCGCCCGCCTTGCGGCGGTTGGCGCCGCGCTTGATGCCGGGCGGCAGCACGACCTGATCGCCTTCGACGCGGCAGTCCTCCTGCATGAACACCGTGTCGGGCCCTGGCGGCATCGGCGCGCCGGTGAACACGCGCACCGCCGTGCCGCGGGCCGCCGCATGGCCCAACGTGTAGCCGGCGGCGACGCGGCCAGCCACTTTGAGGCGCGTGTCGGCGCCCGGCTGGAGATCGTCGAAGAAGACGGCGTAGCCGTCGACTGCCGCGTTGTCGTGCGGCGGCACGTTGCGCGTAGAGACGATGTCCTCGGCGAGGATGCGTCCGCGGGCAGCGGTCAGCGCAATGCGCTCCGGCGAGGCGACCGCGATGATGCGCTCGTTCAGGATGCGCAGCGCCACGTCGGCGCGCATCAGCTCGCCGCCGAAGGCGAAGCAGTCGTCCGAGAGCTGCGCCATGATCAGCCTGCCGAGGCGACGCGCGGCCGCGCCAAGCCGCAATGGCCGATGATGAAGTCAGCAATTCCCTCGGCATCGTCGAGCGCGAAGCGCGGCAGCCGCACGGACGGGATCGGCACGTCGCTGGCGATGGCGACCACGTGCGGGTCGTCGGCGCACAGCAGCGGCTTGCCGAGCGCCGCGCGGTGCACTTCGAGCTTCGGGTGCGCGTGGCTCTTGAATCCTTCGATCATCAGCAGGTCGACGGGCGTCATATGCTTGATGAGCTGCTCGACGGTCGCCTCAGGGCCGCCGCGGAGCTCATGCATCAGTGCCCAGCGCGCATTAGAGGAGATCATCACTTCGGTCGCGCCGGCGGCGCGGTGCTCGTAGCTGTCCTTGCCGGGCCGATCGATGTCGAAGGCGTGATGCGCGTGCTTCATGGTCGACACGCTGACGCCGCGCGCGATCAGCGCCGGCAGGAGCCGGACCATCAACGTGGTCTTGCCGCTGCCGCTCCAGCCCGCGAGCCCGAAGATCTTCATGGCCGGGCGCGGCCGCCGCTATAGGATCGGCCGCGCGGGCTTCGCGGCAGGCTTGCGGCGCTCTTCCACGCGCGGCGTGTCCTCGCCGACATGCTTGAGCCCTTCGGCGAGGTAGTCGTAGCCGGTGATCAGGGTCAGCAGCGCAGCGACCCACAGTCCGACCTGGCCGACCAGGAAGACCGGGAACCAGGCCGTCGGCGCGGCGTCGCCGACAATCAGGAAACCGAGTGCGGTCATCTGGATGCCGGTCTTCCACTTGGCCAGCCGGGAGACCGGCAGGTTGTGCCTGTTGATCTCTGCCAGGAACTCGCGCAGGCCGGAGACCAGCACCTCGCGACACAGGATGACCAGCGCCGGCAGTACGTCCCAGCCGCCGATGCGACCGACTGCGACCAGCATCAGGATCGTCGCCGCGACCAGCAGCTTGTCGGCGATGGGGTCGAAGATGCGACCGAGCTTGGTCTGCTGCTGCCAGGCGCGCGCGAAGTAACCGTCGAAATAGTCGGTCACCGCCGCCGCCGTGTAGATCACACAGGCGATGTAACGCACGTAATCGCCCTGCACATAGAACAGCGCAACCACCACCGGAATGGCGATGATCCGGGAAAGGGTCAGCGTCATCGGCAGCGTGGTCAGCATCAGAGAATCCGGTCCGGCGCGGCTGTTCGGCAGGTCAGGCGGATAGTTTAGCCGCCGCTGTGGAAATGATCATAAATTTTTTTCGCCACGGTCTTGCTTATTCCGCCGACGTTTTCGAGGTCGGCAAGGCCCGCGCGCGCAACGGCCTTGGCCGAGCCGAAATGCAGCAAAAGTGCCTTCTTGCGCGTCGGCCCGATTCCGGCGATCTCGTCCAGCGGCGATTGCACGATTGCCCGCGAGCGCCGCGCGCGATGGCCGCCGATGGCGAAGCGGTGCGCTTCGTCGCGCAAGCGCTGCAGGAAATACAGCACCGGATCGCGCGGCTCGAGCGAAAAGGGCTCGCGGCCTGGCATGAAGAAGCGCTCGCGGCCGGCATCGCGGTCCGGGCCCTTGGCGATCGCCACCACGGGAACATCGTTGATGCCGAGATCGGCCAATACCTGCAAAGTGGCGTTGAGCTGACCTTGGCCGCCGTCGATCAGCACCAAGTCGGGCCAAGTGCCGCTGCTGCGTGTCGGGTCCTCCTTGAGCGCGCGCGCGAAGCGCCGGCTCAGCACCTCGCGCATCATCCCGTAGTCGTCGCCCGGCGCAATGCCGCCAGGATTGTCGGGGCTCCCGACGCCGCGGATGTTGAACTTGCGATAGGCGTTCTTCATGAACCCGTCGGGTCCGGCGACGATCATCGCGCCGAGCGGCTCGCGCCCGGCGATGTGGCTATTGTCGTAGACCTCGATGCGGTTCGGCGGTGCGTCGAGCCCGAACGCGGCGGCGACTCCTTCGAGCAAGCGCGCCTGCGCGCCGCTCTCGGCCATGCGCCGCGCAAGCGCCTCGCGGGCGTTGGCTAGCGCGTGCTCCACCGGCTTGCGCTTGTCGCCGCGCTCCGGGACCGTGATCTGCACGCGCGTGCCCATCTTCTGTGTCAGCGCCTCGGCGATCAGGGCGCAGTCGGGCACGTCTTCGCTCAGCAGGATCAGCGGCGGTGCCGGCTTGTCGTCGTAGAACTGGCCGAGGAAGGCCGCGAGCACCTCGGCGCTGGTCAGCTGCCGGTCAGCGCGCGGGAAATAGGCGCGGTTGCCATAGTTGCGGCCGCTGCGGAAGAAGAACACCTGAATACAGGTCTGGCCGCCAGCTTGATGTGCCGCGATCACGTCGGCGTCACCCACACCCTCGACATTGATGTCCTGCCGCGCCTGCACCTGCGTCAGCGCGCGGATGCGGTCGCGGAACAAGGCCGCCGTCTCGAAATCCAGCCGCTCGCTCGCCTCCTGCATGCGCTGGGCGAGCTGCGCCTGTACGTCGTGCGAGCGGCCGGCGAGGAACTCCTCGGCCTCCGCGACGAGCTTCGCGTAGTCATCCTCGCCGATGCGGCCGACGCAGGGCGCCGAGCAGCGCTTGATTTGGTAGAGCAGGCAGGGCCGCGTGCGGCCGTTGAAGACCGTATCGGGGCAGGAGCGCAGCAAGAAGGCGCGCTGCAGGGCGGTCAGCGTCTGGTTGACGGCGCCGGCCGAGGCGAACGGGCCGAAATACCGGCCCTTGCGGTCGCGGGCGCCGCGATGCTTGGCCAGCTGCGGGTAGTCGTGATCGCCCAGGATGGCGATATAGGGGAACGACTTGTCGTCGCGCAGCAGCACGTTGTAGCGCGGCGCCAAGCGCTTGATCAGATTGCTCTCGAGCAGCAGCGCCTCGACCTCGGTATGGGTCGTGATCACCTCAAGCTGCCGCGTCTCGCTAACCATGCGCTGCAGCCGGTTGGGCATGCGCCCGAACTGCAGATACTGGGCGACGCGGCGCTTCACGTTGCGCGCCTTGCCGACGTAAAGCGCGTCGCCCTTGGCGTCGAGCATCCGGTAGACACCCGGTCCTTGCGTCAGCGAGGGGAGGGCTGCGCGGATCGCCTCGCCGCCAGCGCCGAACGCCGTCGCGTCCGCCGCCTCGTCGCCGTCTTCGAATTCGGTTGTTTCCATCTCTCCGGCCTATTAAGGCGCGGTCCGTGCTGCCGTCAATCGGTCCAAGCCTTGGAAAACTCGGAGGAATCGCGAGTTTCCCGCGTGGCTTGCCGCTATCCACGAAAGCTGTGGATAAAGCTGTGCGCAGGTGTTGCGCGAAAGCCGGCCAATAGCGGTTTTACCTTACTTCGGACATAATTGCCTAAAATTTAGGCGATTTCGGCAAATCGTTGAAAACACGCGGAATCTCTCGCATAAGCTGTAATGCGGCTGTCACGAACGTGCGAAAAATGGCGGAATCCCTAAGGATTCCCTGCATGTCAAGTCTCGTGTGCACAACTGGCAGTCCGCGGGGCAGTGACAGAAAAGCCGCCGCGCACCGCTAGGGCCGCCGCCTTTCGATCTCAACCCCCACGCTTTCGGCATCGGGGTAGACGTCGAGCTTTTCGACGCGCACCCGCGCCGTGATCACCCGCCGGTCGCGGAAGCAGGCCTCCGCGATACGCTCGGCCAAGGTTTCGACGAGTTGGACGTGCTCGGCGTCGACGACGACGCGGACCGCCGCGATCAGGTCGTCGTAACAGACCACGCTGTCGAGCCGGTCGGTGCTCTCGGT
>DATAAP010000666.1:0-12427 GCA_036260035.1 Alphaproteobacteria bacterium
CCAGCGTCTGGCTCGCATAGTCGACGCGCAGCGCGCCGGCGCCCGAGACGCAGGGCTTGCCCATGCCGCGCGCCACCACTGCCGCGTGGCTGGTCATGCCGCCGCGGGTAGTGAGGATGCCCTTGGCGGCATGCATGCCATGGATGTCCTCGGGACTGGTCTCGACGCGCACGAGGATGACCTTCTCGCCCTTCTCCGCCTTGGCCTCGGCGTCGTCGGCCGAGAACACGACGATGCCGGACGCCGCACCTGGCGACGCCGGCAGGCCGCGCGCGAGCAAGGTGCGCGGCGCCTTGGGATCGAGCGTCGGATGCAAGAGCTGGTCGAGCGCCGCCGGATCCACGCGCTTCACCGCTGTCGCCTTGTCGATCACGCCCTCGCGAACCATGTCGCAGGCGATCTTGAGGGCAGCCGCAGCGGTGCGCTTGCCATTGCGCGTCTGCAGCATGTAGAGCTTGCCGCGCTCGACGGTGAACTCGATGTCCTGCATGTCGCGGTAGTGCGACTCGAGCTTGCGCCGGATGTCATCGAGCTGCTTGAAGACGTCGGGCATCACCTCTTCCATCGCCGGTAGCTTGGACCGGTTGGCCTGCTTGCCCTTAATGGTGAGCTGCTGCGGTGTGCGGATGCCAGCGACGACGTCCTCGCCCTGCGCGTTGACGAGATATTCGCCGTAGAACGTCGCTTCGCCTGTCGACGGGTCGCGCGTGAAGGCAACGCCGGTGGCGCAGTCGTCGCCCATGTTGCCGAACACCATCGCCTGGACGTTGACGGCCGTGCCCCAATCCTCGGGGATGGCATGCAGGCGGCGATAGGTGATGGCGCGCTGGTTCATCCAGCTGCCGAACACGGCGCCGATGGCGCCCCAGAGCTGCTCGTGCGGATCCTGCGGGAACGGCTTGCCGAGCTCCTGCTCGACCTTGCGCTTGTACTCGCGCACCAGCTCCTTCCAGTCCTCGGCGCCGAGCTCGGTGTCGAGCGACACACCCTTGTCCTGCTTGTGGTGCTCGAGCAGCTCCTCGAAGTGATGGTGATCGACGCCGAGCACGACATCGCCATACATCTGGATGAAGCGGCGATAGCTGTCATAGGCGAACCGCGCATCCTTGGCGCGCGCGAGCCCCTCGACGGTGCGGTCGTTGAGACCGAGATTGAGCACCGTGTCCATCATGCCCGGCATCGAGGCGCGGGCACCCGAGCGCACGGACACGAGCAGCGGGTCCCTGGGATCGCCGAACTTGCGGCCGACGAGCTCCTCGATGCGCTTGAGCGCCGCCGCGACCTGCTGCTTCAGCTCGGGCGGGTACTTGCGGCCGTTCGCGTAGAAATAGGTGCAGACCTCGGTCGTGATCGTGAAGCCCGGCGGCACCGGCAGGCCTAGATTGCTCATCTCGGCGAGGTTCGCGCCCTTGCCGCCGAGCAGGTTCTTCATTTCGGCCTTGCCCTCGGCCTTGCCGTCGCCGAAGCCGTACACCCATTTCGCCATCGGACTTGTCCCTTATTCTTCCGTCCGTTGCCCCAACGCCGCCTACCCCTCGATCTTCGAGAAGTCCGCCACCGCGCCCAGGGTCGCGCGAATCCGCGACAGCAGCCGGAGTCGGTTGGCGCGGAGATTAGCCTCCGGCGCGTTCACGGTCACCTTGTCGAAAAAGGCATCGACCGGCTTCCGAAGGAGGGCCATCGCCTTCATGGCGCCGGCGAAGTCCTCACGCTTGAGCAGCACCTCGATACCCGCTTGGGTCTCGGCGAGCGCCTTCGCGAGCGTTACCTCTTCCGGCTGGACCAGCTCGGCGTCGTTCACCGCGCCGTCGTACCGAGTCTTGTCCTTCTTCTCCTCGATCGCGACGATGTTCGAGGCGCGCCGATAGGCGATCAGTAGATTGGCGCCGTCGTCGGACTTGAGGAACTCGCCGAGCGCATCGACCCGCGCCAGCAGCCGTACCAGGTCGTCCTCGCCGCCGAGCGCGAACACTGCGTCGATCAGATCGTGCCGCACGCCCTTCTCGCGCAGCGCGACTTTCAGGCGATCGGCGAAGAAATCGAGCAGGTCCTGCCGGACCTGCGCCGGATCGATCTGCGCCTTGATGCTCTTGCGATATGGCTCGGTGGACGTGTTGATCGCCGCGTTCAGCGGCAGCCGCAACTTGTTCTCGACGATCAGGCGGATGATGCCGAGCGCCGCTCTCCGCAGTGCGAACGGGTCCTTGGAGCCGGTCGGCTTCTCGTCGATGGCGAAGAAGCCGACGAGCGAATCGATTTTGTCGGCGAGCGCCGCGGCCACCGACACCGGCGCGGACGGGCAGCGGTCGTTGGGGCCGAGCGGCGAATAGTGGTCGCGGATCGCGTCGGCGACGTCCGGGTGCTCGCCGTCGGCAAGCGCGTAGTAGCGCCCCATGATGCCCTGCAGCTCGGGGAACTCGCCGACCATGCCCGACGACAGGTCGGCCTTGCACAGCAGGGCCGCGGCGCGGGCGCGATCCTTGTCGCAGCCGGGGATGTATTCGGCGAGGTCGGCGGCCAGCTCCTGCAGCCGGTCGACCTTCTCCATCATCGTGCCGAGCTTCGCGTGGAACACGCGCTGCGCCAGCGCCGGAACGCGGTCGCGCAGCTTCGTCTTGTGGTCCTGGTCCCAGAAGAATTTCGCGTCGGACAGGCGCGCCCTCAGCACGCGCTCGTTGCCGGTGACGATCGCCTTGCCACCATCCTCGGTCAGCATGTTGGCGACGACAACGAAGCGCGGCGCCAGCTCGCCCGCCGCTGTCAGCACCGTGAAGTATTTCTGGTGCGCGCGCATCGAGGTGGTCAGCACCTCGGGCGGCAGGTCCATGAACTGCGGATCGATCGTGCCCATCAGCACGACCGGGAACTCGACGAGGCCGCCGACTTCTTCGAGCAGCCCTTGATCGGGCTTCACCTTGAGACCGTCGAGGGCGGCGATCTTCTCGGCGTCGCGCATGATCATCGCGCGCCGCTCCGCCGCGTCGAGCACCACATACGCGCCGCGCAGCTTCGCCTTGTAGTCCTCGGAATTCGCGACCTTGATCGGCGCCGGTGCCAGGAAGCGGTGGCCGTGCGTAGTGTCGCCGAACGCCACACTGCCGCCGCCGAGATCGACCGATCCCTTCACCACATTGCCGCCGAAGACGCAGGCGATCGAATGCAGTGGCCGCACCCAGGTGAAGCGGTGCGCGGCCCAGCGCATCGATTTCGGCCAGCCAAGCGCCTGGACCGCCTGCGGCAGCAGAGTCGCGAGCACCGTCGCTGTCGCCTGACCCGGCCGGTGCGTCACCGCGAACCAGAACTCCGCCTTGCCGACCTCGCGCTTCTGGCACTGGTCGAGGCTAGTGAGGCCGGCGGCTTTGAGGAAGCCCTGCACCGCCTGCTCGGGTGCGCCGACGCGCGGGCCCTTCTTCTCCTCCGACACGTCAGGCTGCTTGTCCGGCAGCCCATCGACCACCAGCGCCAGCCGGCGCGGCGTCACATGCGCCTCCGCCTTCGTGAAGGTCAGGCCCGCGGCGGTCAGCTTCTCGGTGACGAGCTTCTTCAGATCCTCCGCCGCGCGCGTCTGCATGCGCGCGGGGATCTCTTCGGAGAAGAGTTCGAGGAGAAGCTCGGGCATCAGGCTGCTGCCGTCTGGCTTTCGAGCCACGCCTCGCAGCACGCCTTGGCCAGCGCGCGCACGCGCGCGATATAGGCGGCGCGCTCCGTCACCGAGATCACGCCGCGCGCATCGAGCAGGTTGAAGCGATGGCTCGCCTTGATGCACTGGTCGTAGGCCGGCAGCGCCAGCTTGCGCGCGAGCAGCGCCTGGCATTCCTTCTCGGCGTCGATGAAGTGGCGGAACAGGAGCTCGGTGTCGGCGTGCTCGAAATTATGCGCCGAGTATTCGACCTCGGCCTGCTTGAACACGTCGCCGTATTTCACGCCGGCGCCGTTGAAGTCGAGGTCGTAGACGTTCTCGACGCCCTGGATGTACATGGCAAGGCGCTCGAGCCCGTAGGTCAGCTCGACCGAGACCGGGTCGCATTCGATGCCGCCGACCTGCTGGAAGTATGTGTACTGCGTCACTTCCATACCGTCGCACCACACCTCCCAGCCGAGACCCCAGGCGCCGAGCGTCGGGCTCTCCCAGTCGTCCTCGACGAAGCGGATGTCGTGCTTGCGCGTCTCGATGCCGAGCGCCTTCAGGCTCTCGAGATAGAGCTCTTGGCTGTCGGGCGGCGACGGCTTCAGGATCACCTGGAACTGGTAGTAGTGCTGCAGCCGGTTCGGGTTCTCGCCGTAGCGCCCGTCGGTCGGGCGGCGCGAGGGTTGCACATAAGCGGCCTTCCACGGCCGCGGACCGAGTGCCCGCAATGTCGTCGCCGGATGGAACGTGCCTGCCCCCATCTCCATGTCGTAGGGCTGCAGGATCACGCAGCCCTTCCCCGCCCAGAACGTCTGGAGCCTGAGGATCAGATCCTGGAAGGACGGGGCCGCCATCGTTTATCGCGCCGGAAGAAGGGCTTGCGTTGTGTGCAGCGCAAAATACCGGCCGCGTGCGGCACGATCAAGCGCCGCCATTGGCAGATCGTGAGGCGATTCAGCGCGGATAAGGACATTCAGGGCGCGAGCACGCCCGCGTGGATTTCGGTGCGACGTAGATACCGCAGACGCGACAGGCGACCATATCCTCGGCGGCGAGCCGCGGCTGTGCCGCGCCGCTGGTGCGGCGCGTTTCTTCGGCGCGGCGCTGCTCCAGCTCCCAGCGCTGGTACCAGCGCCAGCCGAACCACGCGACCGCGATGACGGCGACGAGAAGAAGCAGTTTCCAGAAACTGAAGCCGAACATGCGTCTTCCTAGGCCCGCGAAGGCGGCGCGGTCAAATCAAAGACCGTAGCGCGACCACAAGGCGCGCGCTTCCAGCGCCGAGACAAAGTCGTCCGCCCAGCTTTCCGGCAGCACCGTGTGCGGGCCGAACCACCGACGCAGCCATGATGTCGGCGCGCTGATCAGGCGGAGCCGCACCTTATCGCCGAAACGCCGGCGCATATGCGCGCGCAGATCGTCGACGCCGTCGACCAGACCGAGCTCGACCGCGCGCGTGCCGGTCCAGAACTCGCCGCTGAAGAGATCGCTATCAAGGCCGCGCAGGCGAATGCCGCGGCGCTCGCGCACCCAGCTCTGGAAGTTGCCGTGGATCTCGCGCTGCAGGTTCTGCAGCCGCTCGACATCCTCGGGGTCTTCGGGCTGGAACGGGTCGAGCATCATCTTCTTCTCGCCCGCGGTGTAGACGCGGCGGGTGACGCCGACCTTGTTGATCAGTTCGGCGAAGCCGAAGCTCGATGAGATGACCCCGATCGAGCCGACGATCGAGTTGGCGTTGGCGTAGATCTCGTCGGCGGCGCAGGCGAGCCAGTAGCCGCCGGACGCCGCGACGTCCTCGACGAAGGCGTAGACCGGCAGGTTCTTCTCACTGGCGAGATCGCGGATGCGCTTGGCGATCAGCGCCGACTGCACCGCCGAGCCGCCGGGTGAATTGATGACCAGCGCCACCGCCTTGATGTCGGAGATGGAAAACGCACGCTCGATCACGGCCGCAAGGCGCGAGAGCGCCAGGCCGCTGCGGATGACGCCGATCTGGCCGATCGGCCCTGCGAGGCGGATCACCGGCACGATCGGCGGCGGATTACGGAACTGCTCGATCGGAAGCTGCGCTAGCAGCGGCCGGATGCGGTCATACAAGAACATGATGACAAAGTAAGCGGCCGACCCGCCCTTGCCAATGGCGCTAGAGAGACAGCGCGGCGCCGTCGCGCAGCACGCGCTCGGCGGCGGCCGTGTAGCGGCCGTCCGCTTCGTGCAGCACGAGGCCGGCTGCAAGCACGAGCGGCGAGCGGATGCCTTTGCGCGCGGAAACGATCACGCGCTTCGCCGGCACGCCCGTCTTAGGCCACAAGGGAAACACGACCACCTCCCCTGCCCGGCCGCGCAAGGCGCCGAGCAGGTCGTCGAGACGGTCGGCGCGATGGATCATCGCGAATATGCCTTTCGGCCGCAGACGCGCGAGCGCTGCATCGACCCAGACGTCGAGCGCGGCCTCGGCTTCGATCGTCGCAGCCGCCTTACGCGCATCGGGCTGCGCATTCGCGCGTGCCGCCTCTAGATAGGGCGGATTGGCGATGACCGCATCGAAGGCCGCGTCCCCTGCGTATGCGCGGATGTCCGAAGCGACGATCTCGACACGCGCGTGCAAGGCGTTCGCCGCGACGTTTTGCCGCGCCAGATCGGCTAGGAACGGGTCGCGTTCGACGCCCACGACTGCGGCGTCGGTCAGGCGGATCGCCGCGCACAGCGCCGCCGCACCGACGCCGCAGCCGAGATCGGCGATCCGGCCGCGATATGCAGCCGGCAGGGCAGCCGCGAGCAGCACCGGATCGATCGCCGCGCGATAGCCCTGCGCCGGCTGCCGCAGGCGCACGCGGCCGCCCAGCAGCGCATCCTCCGTGGTTGCGACGTCAACCATGCGGCAATCCCCGCCTCGCCGCCTCGAGTTGGCGCAGGGCCGCCGCATGGTCCTCATCAGCAACCATGAGGCGCCGCTGGATCGCTGCAATGGAGCCTTCGAGGATGGCCGTGTGCGTGTCGAGCACCACCGCGTCGATGCCGCAGTCGGCCAGCACTGCCTGCGACCAAGACAGCAGCACGGCGTCGTTGGTCCGGAGCACTTCCTTCACTGGATTATGATCATTCGGCAATCCGGGCCGGGCGGCCGCACTTGACCGTGGTATGGCGCCCCGTATGCTCGCGGGACGCGAACGAGGCGTCAAGCAGCGACGCCGTAAAATGGGGAGCCGGAACTTGGCCGTCATTGTCAGTCTGGGCGACGAACGTGAAAAGGTGCGCAGCCCGTCTCTTGCGGCGCTGTCGGGCCTGGTCGCGGAGGACATCAAGGCGGTCAATGCGCTGATCCTGGAACGCATGCAGAGCCCGGTGCTGCTGATCCCGCAGCTTGCCGGCCACATCATCGCCGCCGGCGGCAAACGGCTGCGCCCAATGCTGACTCTCGCCAGCGCGAAGCTGTGCGGCTATCGCGGCCACCGCCATATCAGTCTCGCCGCCTGCGTGGAGTTCATCCACACCGCCACCCTGCTGCACGACGACGTCGTCGACGAGAGCGACCGCCGCCGCGGCCTCGCCACGGCGAATGCCGTCTGGGGCAACAAGCCGAGCGTGCTGGTCGGCGATTTCCTGTTCAGCCGCGCCTTCCAGCTCATGGTCGCCGACGGCTCGCTCGCCGTGCTGAAGATCCTGTCCGATGCGTCCGCCGTGATCGCCGAAGGCGAGGTCATGCAGCTCATGACCGCCAACGACACCGAGACGACGGAGAACACCTACCTCGAAGTGATCAAAGCCAAGACCGCAGTGCTGTTCGCCGCGGCGTGCCGCGTCGGTGCCGTTGTCGCCGACCGTCCGAAGGCGGAGGAAGACGCGCTCGGCTCATACGGCCTCAATCTCGGCATCGCCTTCCAGCTCGTCGACGACGTGCTCGACTACGCCGCCGAGACCGCCACATTGGGCAAGTCGATCGGCGACGATTTCCGCGATGGCAAGATCACGCTGCCGGTCGTCCTCGCCTTCCTGCGCGGCGACGAGGAGGAGCGCAAGTTCTGGCGCCGGACGCTCGAGGCGATGGAGCAGCGGGATGGCGACCTCGAGCGCGCGATCGCGCTGATGGAACGGCACGGCAGCCTGCGCGATTCCGTCGAGCGCGCCCGCCATTACGGTGCCGTCGCGCGCGATGCCCTCGGCGTCTTCCCCGATGGGCCCGAGAAGCGGGCCCTTATCGAGTTGATCCAGTTCACGATCAACCGGGTTTACTGACCCCGGGATGGCGCGGCCAAGCTGGTCCGCTCGGCTTGCGGGCCGCAGGCGGGACCTGTATAAGGTCGCCCCGGCGCCGCGCGGGCGCGCGCCGTCCAGCCAGATCGGAGTGTAGCTCAGCCTGGTAGAGCACTTGCTTCGGGAGCAAGGGGCCGGAGGTTCGAATCCTCTCACTCCGACCAGCTTTCACGCCGGTCGATCCATCGCCAGTCCGAGCTTCGGTGCGCCTCGTGCGGTGCGCTACTGCAGCGTCACTTCGACCGTCGGCAGGCGGCGGTCGAGACGGCCGAGCACGGTCTCCGTGATGTCAGGCACGGTCGGCTTGCCCATGGTCGAGGAACGGACGACGACAAGCGCGTAGCGATGCTCTTTCTTGAGCTCGTCGACGATGTCGTGGACGACGCCCTCGATCTTCTGCGACACGGCGCGCGAGGCGGCGTTCAGCTTCGCCTGCTGCTCCTGGCCCGCCTTCTGCAAATCCGCGTTCTTCTGCAGCGCCTCGCGCATGCGCTGCTGGAACACGTCCTCGCTCAGGCTCGCGCGCTCCCGCGCGAGATTCTGGCTCATCAGCCGCAGCTCCTGCTGCTGCGCGGCGAGAGCCTGGACCATTTCCGTCCGCAGCTTTTCGATCTGCGCGCGTGCGGCCTTGGCGGCTTCCGCCTTCTCCAGCAAGACCTGCGTATCGATGATGGCGATCGCCGGTTCCGGCGCCTTCTGCGCGGCCGCCGGTCCGGCGAGCGTCATTGCCAATGCCGCGATCGCGGCGATCGTCGTGAAGCTCTTCATGGCACTCCCCCATTCAGCGACCGCGGCGAACGCCTGGGCGCCCGGGCACCATAAGGAGTCGTTGGTTAAGCGCGCAATAACGCCGTGCCGCTGCGAGGTTATGGAACGTCGCGACCGGGCCGAGGTTCTTGCCGGTGCAAGTTGGCGCTGAGATGAACGGGTGGCGCATGACTCCCGAGATCGTCTTTACGGACTCGCCGGACGGCGCCGCGCGCGAGCCGATCCTGCGTGCGCTGATCGCCTATAGCGAGGCGCAGTCGCGCCCGATGGACGCGCGGCCGGTTGCGGCCCTGCTCAAGGACCCCAGCAACGGCGCGATCATCGGCGGCTTATGGGGCCGGACGGCGTGGGGCTGGCTGCACATGGACACGCTGTACGTCCCCGACGCGCTGCGCCGCGGCGGCATCGGTTCGAGGCTGGTGCGCATGGCGGAGGAGGAAGCGATCCGGCGCGGCTGTCGCGGCGCTTGGCTCGATACGTTCAGCTTCCAGGCGCGCGGCTTCTACGAGCGTCTCGGCTATCGCGTCTTCGGCACAATCGAGGACCAGCCGCCCGGCCACACCCGCCTTTTCCTGCAGAAGGCGCTCGCGCAGGGCGCGGGCCAGCCGCCGATCAACCGCTGAGCGCGCCCGCAGTGGTGCTAGGCGCGCCGTCCGAGCATCGCGAGGGCACCGCCCGCGACGATCGCGACGATGCCTCCGAGCAGATAGAGCATCGTCGAATCGCGGAACCTGCCCGTGAAGGTCTCGCTCAACTGATCGAGCGGAGCCTGCGACGCATTGAAGCCGAATACCAGAAGGAACAGGCCGACCGCGACCAGGAGAAGGCCGATGATCTGATTGCCGTGCATCTCTCTCGCTCCGATAGGTCCAGGGCCGATCTGCCGCTCGCACGGCGTGTCGGCGCCCTGGCAGGCTAACGCCCAAGGTTAGGGGCGGTTCCCCTTCGGAACGCGACGATGACGGAGCCGTCTTACGGCCCCGCTTAATGCTTGATGACGTCGAACAAGATGTCGAGGATGACGCCAGTCGCCGCCGCGACCAGGACGACGTCGTTGCCGACGACGCGGCGCACCGTGCCGGCATGCGCGGGAAGCTGCGATTCGAGCTCGCCCGGCAGGAAGCGCTTGGCGATGCCTGGCGGCAGCGGCTTCCCGCGCGCGAGCTTCTTGCGGATCCCCGGCGGCAGATTGTCCGCGGCATGCCCGTGCGCCGCGTAGTATTCGCGGATCAGGCGCTTCTCGATCTCGGAGAAGACGATGTCGGCGATGCTCGCGGATTCGCGCTGCGGCGGTTTTGCCGCGGCAGGTGCTGCTTGCAGCGCGGCGATGGCGACGGCGAACGCCGCCGCGAGCACGGAGACTTTCTGCATGGTCAGATCTTCTTCTGGATATGTGTCAGCAGCGCGTCGCTCGGCTGTCCGTCGACGAGAAGCTGGTTGCGCTCCTGATACTGGCGGATGGCGGCGCGCGTCTTCGGGCCCGCAACACCGTCGGCCGGGCCGGCGTCGTAACCGAGTTTGCCGAGACCCGACTGGATGCCGCGCACGGTCTCGGAGCCGGCACTCGCCTGCGCCTTGTCGCCCTTCTTCCACACCGGGTCGCCAAGATTGATCTGGTTTTTGTCGGTTAGCAGGCCGGTGGCGCCGCCAGCGGCGGCGCCAATCAGCGCACCCTCGACGATGGTCAGGCCGGTGACGGCGCCGACCACGGCGCCGGCCGCAGCGCCGATGCCGGCGCCGCTCAGGCCGCGATCCTCCTGCGTACTACCGCACGCCGCAAGCGACACGGCCAATAGGAGGCTCAATCCAGCATATCGATAGCGCATGGACAGACTCCCCGTGCTTCTGGTGTCGATTCGGAACAGGTTAGGGTGCAAATTCTTAGTCGCTCGTAAACGCGCGCTGCCGCGCATTTCCCGCAAATGCGGAGAAACGTACGGCCAAGCTGGCGGTTACAGCAATCTTGACGAGAAATGCGGCTAAAGTTCGACCTGGCCGCCGAGTTCGACGACGCGGTTGGGAGGGATCCGGAAGAACTCGGTCGCGTCGAGCATGTTGTTGGACATCAGCACGAACAGCCGCTTGCGCCATCGTGCGAGCCCGCCGCGGCGCGCCGGGATGATCTTCTCGCGGCCGACGAAGAACGAGGTCTCCATCAGGTTGAAATGGAACTGTTGCAGCCGGCATTGCGCGAGCGCCCGCGGAATGTTCGGCTGATCCAAGAACCCGTACTGCACGTTGATGGCGTGGAAGTTCCCGTCGAGATGCCTGATTTGCAGGCGCTCCTCCTCCGGCACGCGCGGAATGTCCAGCGTGCGCACGGTCATCATCACGATGCGCTCGTGCAGGACCTTGTTGTGCTTCAAATTGTGCAGCAGCGCGGCCGGCACGATGCCCGCATTGCCCGTCATGAAGATCGCCGTGCCAGGCACGCGGATCGGTCGGCCGGGTTTCAGAGTGGCGACGAACTCCTCGAGGGTCAGCGCGTTGCGCCCACGCCGCTCGAGCAGCGACTGGCGGCCCCAGCGCCAGGTCGACATCGTCACCGCAACAAGCGCAGCGAGCACCAGCGGGAACCAGCCGCCTTCATCGACTCGCAGCATGTTAGCGCCGAAGAACGCGAGATCGATGATCAAGAAAGTCCCGAACAGCGGGGCGGCTTTCAGCCAACTCCATTTGAGCACGCCGCGCATGTAGATGAGGGCGAGGATCGAATCGATCAACATCGTGCCAGTGACGGCGACGCCATATGCCGAGCCGAGATTGCTCGAGTTGCGGAAGCCGAGAACAACCGCGATCACGGCGATGAACAAAATCTTGTTCACGCGCGGCACGAAGACCTGCCCGATCTCCTCCGCGGAGGTGTGCCGGATCTCCAGCCGCGGCAGGTAGCCGAGCTGAACCGCCTGGCGGGTCAGCGAGAACGCGCCAGAAATGACGGCCTGCGACGCGATGATCGTCGCCGCCGAGGCGAGCACGACCATCGGATAGAGGCCCCATTCGGGAACCATGCGGTAGAACGGGTTCTCCACAGCCTCTGGCACGCTCAGAAGAAGCGCGCCCTGGCCGAAATAGTTCAGCAACAGGCAGGGGAACACCAGGAAAAGCCAGGCCACCCGGATCGGCTCCCTGCCGAAATGCCCCATATCGGTGTAGAGCGACTCCGCACCGGTGACGGCGAGCACGACGGCCCCGAGCAGCACGAAGCTTGTTCCGGGGAACTGCAAGAACATGTCAATCGCGTAGTACGGGTTGAGGGCAAGAAGCACCGCAGGCCGCTGCACGATCTGGAAAAGGCCGAGCGCGCCCAAGGTCAGGAACCACACCAGCATCACCGGCCCGAACAGCCGCCCGACGCGCTCCGTGCCACGGCTTTGCATGCTGAACAGGCCGACGATCAGCACGATCACAATCGGCAGGATGTAGGGCGCGAAAGCGGGAGTCGCTACCTGCAGCCCTTCGACCGCGCTGAGCACCGAAATCGCAGGGGTCAGGACGCTGTCGCCGTAGAACAGCGCCGCTCCCATGAGGCCAATTGCGATGACGATCTCCTTTGCGCGCCCAGACTTCGGCACGGCGCGCAGGGCCAACGCCGTGAGCGCGAGAATGCCGCCCTCGCCGCGGTTGTCGGCGCGCATGATGACCAGCACGTATTTGACCGTGACGACCATCGTGAGCGACCACACGATCAGCGAAAGGATGTGAAGGACGGCCGCTTCGTCATTCACGTTCATGCTTCTGAAGCATTGACGGACGGCATAAAGCGGCGAGGTCCCG